>JBBAPY010000160.1:0-7245 GCA_040400635.1 Rhodoferax sp. | reverse complement strand
GGCCCTGCTGGACCTCAGCGGCCCTGCGCCGGTGCGGGTGTTTGAGTCCGCGGCCATCTTGTGGTACCTGGCGCAGAAATTTGACGCCTTTTTACCGAAGGACTTTGTCCTGCAGACCGAATGCATGTCTTGGCTGTTCTGGCAAATGGGCAGTGCGCCGATGCTGGGCGGCGGTTTCGGGCATTTTTATGCCTATGCGCCCAGCAAAATGGAATACCCGATCAACCGCTTTGCCATGGAAGTCAAACGCCAAATGGATGTGCTGGACAAACACCTCGCTGAGCGACCTTATTTGGCGGGCGAGGAATACACCATCGCTGACATGGCCGTCTGGCCCTGGTATGGCGCCCTGGCCAAAGGCCAGCTCTATGAAGCAGGCGAGTTTTTACAAGTACAGGAATACACCCATGTGATCCGCTGGGCCGACCAAATTGCCCAGCGACCGGCGGTACAGCGTGGGCGCATTGTCAACCGCACCTGGGGCGAACCAGGCAAGCAACTGGCCGAGCGGCATGATGCCAAAGACTTTGACATTAAACCTTAGGCCTCTTCGCTTGCGGTGAATCTTTAGCTATTTTTGGGACTTTCGATGCACGCCTTTTCACGCCAACTTATCGGTTTGTCCCTCACGCTATCTGTGCTCTTGCCCAGCGCCTTGGCCCAGCCCAGCACCGCAGACACATTCAAACCCCTCCTTAGCGCAAGCTACCGCTCGCCGAGCAATGTGGCGCGCGACCCCTACCGGCATCCGGCGGAAACCCTGGCGTTTTTTGGTATCCGTCCGGATAGCACGGTGGTGGAAATCCTGCCTGGCAGCGGCGGCTATTACATGGAAATTTTGGCGCCTTGGCTCAAGGACAAGGGCTTGTATATCGGCGCAAACCGGGATGGCTCCCAAGCGCAATACCAGGCCGACCATGACAAGCTATTGCAGCGTTTGATCAAAGAGCCAGACTTGTACGGCAAGGTGCTGGTCACGCCTTTTCGCGCGGACCGCCATGCCATCGCGCCTGCGGGCAGCGCCGATGTGGTGATCAGCTTTCGCAACCTGCACAACTGGATGGAGCAAGGCGAGTTGCAGGAATCGCTCAAGGCTTTCTATCTGGCTTTGAAGCCCGGCGGCATTTTGGGCATCGTGGACCACCGGGGCCGCACCGACCAGACCCAAGCCGAGCAAATCGCTTCGGGCTATGTGCGCCAGGACGTGGCCATTGCGCTGATAGAACAAGCGGGCTTTAAGCTGCAAGCAGTTTCCGAAGTCAACGCCAACCCCAAAGACAGCAAAGACCACCCCGAAGGCGTGTGGACCCTGCCGCCCAGCTACCGCCTAAAAGACAAAGACCGCGAAAAATACGCCGCCATCGGCGAGAGCGACCGTTTCACCCTGCGCTTTGTGAAGCCTTAGCGCCGCCTCTTGGTGTTACCAGCGGTTGCGCAATTCGCGCAGTTTCAAAAACACCGTCTTGGCATCCGGGTTAGGCGGCAACTCGGCATACGCCTCGCGCAAGCGTGCAATCACGCCGGCGCTGCCCAGGCGAAAGAAGGTATTGACCTCCCGCTCCTCGGCCAATTGGCTGACATAAGCTTGGTCTGGGTTTTGTCCCTGCACTTTGTCTAGTAGCGCCTGCGCTGCGCCATTGCCAGGCTCCCGGTCCAGCGTGAAGCGCAAATTGTTTTCAATATAGTCGTGGCCCGGATACACCAAGGTGTTGTCGGGCAGGCCATGCAGTTGCTGGGCAAATGTCTGGTACATGGTGCCAGGGTCACCGCCGTTATGGCAGTTGCCCACACCGGCGTTAAACATGGTGTCGCCAGAAAACAAAGCGGGCTGATCGGTGTGTGCGCGCAGGCAGATGTGGCACATGGTGTGGCCCGGTGTATCCAGCGCCTCCAGTTCTACCGTCTTACCCACTTTGATAATGTCGCCGGCTGACAGCCCGCGTGTCATACCGGGGATGCTGTCTTTGGCTTTGTGGTGGGCCAGCACAGCGGCACCGGTTTGATCCACGATGGCCTGGTTGCCATCGATGTGGTCGTGGTGCTCATGCGTATTGAGAATTTGGGTGATTTCCCAACCCGCCTCTTTGGCAGCAGCCAAGCACTTTTGGCTGTCCAAGGGGTCGATGGCCAGGGCCTCGCCGGTTTCGGGGCAGGCCACCAGGTAGTTGAAATTGCGGTAATCGTTACCGGTCCAAATTTGTTTCACCAGCATAGGTTTTATTCCTTTAGTTTCAAAGTTTGCAGTACCGAGCGCAAGTCCGCGCCGCCATAGTCGGGCCGGGGCTCCAAGGCTTCAAAGGGCAAGTCCTGCCGGTTGACCCAATGCGTGCGCAAGCCAAACCAATTGGCGCCTAAAGCATCCCAGGCATTGCTGGATACAAACAAGATATTCTCCAGAGGCAATGCTATCGATTCTTGTACCAGCGCATAAGCCTGTGGCGCAGTTTTAAAAAGGCGTATGCCGTCCACGGAAATCACATTGTCCAGCAAACCGACCATGCCGGCACTGTGCACCGCTGATTCCAGCATTTGCGGGCTGCCATTGGACAAAATGGCCGTTGTCAGGCCGTGGCGCTTGATGCTGCGCAAGACCTCCAAATTTTCCGGGAAGGGACTGAGTTTGGCGTATTGGCCCATCAAGGCCTCGGCCTGCCCTTGGGTCCGGTCCAACTGCAGCCGATCCAGGCAATAGTGCAAAGAAAGCCGGGTAAGGTCCCAAAATGGCTGGTAAAAGCGACTGCCCTTGGTCGGGTCCGGGTCGGACTGGGTAATGAGGCGCGTGTACTCAATTTGCTTATCGCGCCATGCCAGCGCCAACGCGGCGCCCTTGCCCGGAAACAATTGATCGGCCAGATGCTGCACCGAATACACGTCGAACAAAGTGCCATAGGCATCGAAAACTACTGCTTTGAAAGGCATAAAACATTCCTGTACCAGCCCGCACGCTGCAGGCTCCGCGCGGCATGGTAACCCCTAGGCATTCAGGAATTGAGAAGTCCACCCCGCAGTGCACACATCCTAAGCGCCGCAAACAAGCAAGCAGCCCGCACTTGAAGCACCCCGCGCCTTGGCGATCACAAATTTATGGCTTCGTTGGCACCGGCAAATCCAGACGCAAAAAGGCTTCAGGCGGCGCGTCATTTTTTTCCATCAATGCGGCGATTTGCGCCATCAGGCGCTGCTCCACTGCGGCATCCCTGATAGGCTGCAATTGCGCCGGATCCGTTGCCAGGTCAAACAACACGGTGGTGGTGTCTTCATAGCCACTTCCCTGCCCTGTGTGCCCCACCGGCTGGCCTTTGGCATTACGCCTTGCCGGCACTTTGAGCAAAGGCACGCCTTGCGTGAAGTTAAAGCCGCGCGCCAACTCGGCCTGGGCCAGGTCGGAGACGGCAAACATCGACTTGAGGTGCATGGGCATCAAGGTGTATTCATACAAATCCTGGCGCGTCATATCCTTCGGATAGCGCAAATAGGTGTAGCGCCCGTCGGTGATATTGGTGGCAGCGCCAAACATGCCGTAAATCGCCGCTTCGCGCAGCGGCCTATCCTGCTCCAGCACAGGCAATAGCGAGTGGCCTTCCACCGTGGCCGGTGGCTTGACACCGTGCAGATCGAGCAAGGTCGGCATCAGGTCGGTGGTCTGCGTGAGGGCCTGGCGGCGCTGGCCGGCTTGGGCGGCGAAAGCGGGATGCGCAATCAGCAGTGGGATATGTGCAATTTCATTGAAAAACGGCATGCGGTTTTTGCCCCACCAGTCGTGCTCGGCCAGCAAAAAGCCGTGGTCGGTACTTAGGATGAGGGTGGTGTCCTCCCACATGGCATGGCGGTCCATGTAGTCCAGCAAGCGACCAAAGTATTCGTCGCACATGCTCAGCAAAGCGGCGTAGTTAGCGCGCATCTCCTGCACTTCCAGCGCAGTTTCCTCGTGTCGTTTGTAGCGCGGCCAGTCCAGAATCGGACCGGTGTAGCCCGTTGGGTAACGCTCGCGAAAACGCGCGGGCGCGGAAAATGGCTCGTGCGGATCGAAGCATTCCAGATGCAGCACCCAGTTGTCCGCATCACGGTTGGTGTCCAGGAAATCAAAGCCGGCCTTGAAGCTGCGCGGGCAGCAATAGTCGGCCTCGTCTTGCATGTACTCGCGGTTTACCATGGTTTGCAAGCGCCCATCGTGCGGGCCCTCGGGCTGCTGCATGGGGTGGTACATCTGCTTAAAGCGCTCTAAAGGCGGCTGCACCATGGCCTTCCATTTGTCCCACTCCTGGCCGCGTATGAACTCCCAGGACGAATAGCGGTTGTGGTAGGTGGCACCACCGTCTTCCCAGTAGTGGTAATGGTCGGAAATCAGGTGGGTGTAAGTGCCCTGGGCGCGCAGCAGTTCGGAAAACGACTGGTCAAAGGGCTCGAGCGCACCCCAGCTGCGGTGCAAAAAATTCAGGCGCCCGGTGTGCAGGTCGCGCCGGGCCGGCATGCAGGGCAGGCTGCCTGCATAGTGATTGTCAAAAGTCACTGCGCGCTGTGCAAAGCGTTGGAACTGGGGTGTGGCCACAGCGCTGCCGCCATAGCACTCCAGCGCGTTGCGCACCAGCGAGTCAAACAATACAAAAATGGTTTTCATCGGTCAGCCTTTCAGAGCAGTTTGCGCTCCAAACTGATTTCGGCCTGACGGCGTCTACGCGTGAAGTCTGGCTTATGTTACTATAGATAGAACTATCAGATATTTAATGCAAACCTCGGCCCACCCCATCTTCCCCGACAGCCCGGTACCCCTGTATTCCCAGCTGGCGGACTTGCTACGCCAGCGCGTGTTGCGTGGCCTGTGGGGCCCGGGCGCCAAAGTACCGTCGCTAGAAGCCTTGGTGGCTGAGTTTCAGGTCGCCAGGGTCACGGTGCGCCAGGCCATAGACATACTCACCCGCGAAGGCCTGTTGCTGCCGCAGCGCGGGCGCGGCACCTTTGTGACCGACCAAATACGTGCCGAACGCTCGCTGACACTGGAGACCTCTTTGCAGGGCCTGGCCGATGCCTACCGTAACGACAAACCACAATTGACCCTGCTGGAAGAGTCTGGCGTGCAACCGCCGCTCACTGCCATGGACGGTAGCGCCGCGCCGGCTTACCACCATATGCGCCGTGTGCACTCGCGCGATGGCCAAGCCTATTGCGCTGCATCGCTGTATATTGACCAACGCGTATTTCGCCAAGCCCCCAAGCGCTTTCGCCAGGAGACCGTCATTCCGGTCATGGTGGATTTGCCGCATGTCACCATCGCTTCAGCCCGCCAGACTTTGCGCATTTCCACAGCCGATGTAGAAATCGCCCGGCTGCTCGCGGTAGCGGTGGGCTCACCGGTGGCCGAAGTACGGCGCGTTTGCGTGGCGCCGGACGGCACCGTCCTGTACCTGGGGCAAATTACCTATCGCGGCGATTTCATCCAATTCGAAATGCAGCTCACGCTGTAAAGCACCTTTTACTTCCACATTAAGGCCACTGCCATGCATGCAACCGTATCTACCCTGCGCCACGCTCTACGCACCTTGCTGCTCGCCAGCAGCATGCTTTGGCTATGCCCGTCCTGGGCACAAGCGCAAAGCTACCCGAATAAGCCGGTGCGTCTGGTCGTACCCTGGCCAGCCGGTGGCCTGGTCGATGGGGCTGCGCGTCAATTGAGTACCCGCTTGCAAAATAGCCTAGGACAGCCCTTTGTGGTCGAAAACAAGCTCGGTGCAGGCGGCAATGTCGGCGCCGACCAAGTGGCTAAAGCCAGCGCGGACGGTTACACCCTGCTGTTTACTACCAGTGCCTTAACCATTGCCACGGCCATGCGTGCCCCTATGAACTTTGACGCGGTGAAGGATCTGGAACGCGTTGCACTGGTGGCCTCCGGCCCGCAAGTGTTGGTGGTGCATCCGGCCAGCAAGATCAACTCCTTGCAAGAATTGATCAAGATAGCGCGCGCTAATCCTGCCATGCTCAGCTATGCATCTGCGGGCATTGGATCGCCTGCGCACTTGACCGGTGAATTGTTGAAGTCCCGACTCAATTTATTTGTGGTGCACATTCCCTACACGGGCGCACCTGCGGCCATCATCGATCAGATGGCCGGTCGGATTGACTACCAGTTTGCCAATGCGGCGGTGGCTTTGCCACAGATTAAGGCAGGCAAGCTGCGTGCACTGGCGGTCACCAGTGCGCAGCGTATGCCAGGCCTGCCCCAGGTGCCCACCATGGCAGAGGCAGGCATGAAAGATTTTGAAGTGGAACAGTGGCTGGGGCTACTGGCACCCAAAGGAACTCCGGTAGCGGTGGTGGACAAATTGGTAGGCGAAATCAACAAAGTGCTAATGCAGGAGGAGTTTGGCCTGGCCATGACCAATGCCGGCATGCACAGCGCCAAGCCTGGTAAGCCAGAAGCGTTTGAAACATTTTTTAAACAAGAGCTGGGGCAATGGGTCAAAGTGGTCAAGGCCGCGGACATCAAGCCTGAGTAAGCCGTCTTGCCCCTTCGCTACGATGACGCACGTTCAACCTAATATCTTGCTGGTGATGGCAGACCAGCTGGCCGTACCCACCCTGCCCTTTCACGGGCACCCACTGGTGCAGACACCGCATTTAAGCCGCCTGGCTGCACAAGGGGTGGTGTTTGACAGCGCCTACTGCAATTTCCCGATCTGCGCCCCCTCACGCGTGTCCATGCTGAGCGGTCGCTTGCCACATTCCATCGGTGCTTACGACAATGCGGCCGAATTTCCCTCGGCCACGCCGACCATGGCGCATTACCTGCGGCATGCGGGTTACCGCACTATCTTGTGCGGCAAGATGCACTTCATTGGCGCAGACCAGTTGCACGGTTTTGACGAGCGCCTCACGACCGACATTTACCCCGCCGACTTTGCCTGGACGCCCGACTGGCGCAAAGGGCCCGCCTACCGGCCCACCGGTGTGAGCATGCGCCCGGTACTAGAGGCCGGTCCCTGCGTGCGCAGCATGCAAATAGACTACGACGACGAAGTGGAATACAAAGGCGCGCAATGCCTTTATGACCTGGCGCGATCGCCGCGGGACCAACCGTTTTTCCTGACGGTCTCTTACACCCACCCGCACCCGCCTTTTGTGGCGCCGCAGCGCTTTTGGGACTTATACCGCGAAGAAGACATCGATGCGCCGCGGGTCCCCCCGATTGCCTATGAAGACCTGGACGTACACAGCCAGTGGCTTTACGTGGCCCACGCACAAGACCTGTAC
>JBBAPY010000159.1:0-7253 GCA_040400635.1 Rhodoferax sp. | reverse complement strand
CTGGGTGAATTCGCGGTACAGGGGCGGGACGGCGGGGGGCATAGTGTTTGTCTCCTGAACTTGCGTCAATGTAAGCTTAATAAGCGCGGCGGCAATTACACCAACCGCACCTTAACGCTCTTACCCTTTATCCGTCCTGCATTGAGCTTGGCGCAAGCGGCCTGGGCGATGTCGCGGGCCACAGCCACAAAAGTACAAAACTCGGTGACCTGGATTTTGCCGATCTGCTCCCGCGTATAGGCTGGGCCGCCCTCTGCATTGGTAAGCGCACCCAGCACGTCGCCAGCGCGGATTTTTTCTTTACGGCCACCCAAAATTTGTAGCGTCACCATCGGCGCCATCAAGGGCTGATTGCTAGCCGGCGTCAGGGTGTCCAAGCCATACCAGGTGCTGGACATTTTTTGATAGACCTCGATGGCGCCGACGCGGCCCATGTCGTTGAGCGTTGCCACACTCAGCGCCAGACCCGCAGCGCCGGCGCGCCCGGTGCGGCCTATGCGGTGCACATGCACTTGCGGGTCGGGGGTGATGTCCACATTGATGACGGCAGCTAGTTGGTCAATGTCCAGCCCGCGCGAAGCCACATCGGTCGCCACCAGCACCGCGCAACTGCGGTTGGCAAACTGTGCTAGCACCTGGTCGCGCTCGCGCTGCTCCAGTTCGCCATAGAGGGCCTGGGCGTCGATGCCTTGTTGCTGCAAATAGTCCACCAGGTCTTTGCATTGCTGCTTGGTATTGCAAAAAGCCAGGGTGTTGACGGGGCGAAAATGCAGCAACAGTTTGGCGACGACTTCAAACTTTTGGGGCCGGGTAATTTCGTAAAAGCGCTGCTCAATGGTGACCTGCGCGGCTTGCGCTTTGATTTCGATATGCACGGGCTCGCGCAAAAAGTCTTTGGCCAAGCTGGCAATGCTTTCTGGGTAGGTGGCCGAGAACAGCAATGTTTGGCGCGCGGGCGGCGTCTGGCGCACCACGGTGCGGATGTCGTCCATAAAGCCCATGTCCAGCATGCGGTCTGCTTCATCGAGCACCAGGGTTTTCAGGCCTGCCAAATCCAGGCTTTCGCGCTCCAAGTGGTCCATGATGCGCCCGGGCGTGCCGACCACAATGTGCGCGCCGTTCTCTAGGCTGGCGCGCTGGCCACGCAAGGGCACACCACCGCATAGCGTGACCACTTTGATGTTGTCCTGCGCCCGCGCCAGGCGGCGGATTTCAGCGCTCACCTGGTCGGCCAGTTCGCGGGTGGGGCAGAGCACCATGGCTTGCACGCCAAACCAGCGTGGGTTCAAGCCTGCCAGCAAGGCCAGCGCGAAAGCAGCCGTCTTGCCACTGCCGGTTTGCGCCTGCGCAATCAGGTCTTTGCCCGCCAGGGCTGGCGGCAGGCTGGCGGCCTGGATGGGCGTCATCTGGTGGTAGCCCAGTTGCACCAGGTTGGCAAGCGTGGCCTCGTTCAGAGGCAGGGCGGAGAAATCAAGTGGCGCAGCAGTCATGCCCGATTATCGGGCGTGGCCTGCGCCGCAATAAACGCGATGCTTATTTGCCGGATATAGCCAGCAGCTCTACTTCGAAAAATAGCGTGGCGTTGGGTGGGATGGTGTTGCCCGCGCCGCGTGCGCCGTAGGCAATGCTGGACGGGCAGGTGAGCTTGGCCTTGCCACCAACTTTGATTTTTTGCACACCCTCGGTCCAGCAGGGAATCACCGCGCCCAGCGGAAATTCAGCCGGTTCGTTGCGTTTGTAAGAGCTGTCAAATTCGCGGCCATCGGGGAATGTGCCACGGTAGTGGACCTTGACCGTGTCGCTGGCCTTGGGGCTGGCGCCGGTGCCCTCTTTGAGTGAGCGATACACCAGACCGCTGGGGGTGACTTGGGCGCCGCCCTCTTTGGCAGCGGCATCGAGCACGGGGTCGGCAGCGCAGCTAAGGGCGGCGCTCAGCAAGGCGGTGAAAGCGAGAAGGCGTGTTTTCATAGTGCGTTATTGCAATGGGTTGAAAACCGCCATTCTCGCAGCGCCGCCGCCGCTTGCGCGCTATGCCTTTAGACCAGCAGCGCGTTCACGCGTTTGACGTAAGCGGCTGGGTCTTCCGGCATCCCGCCTTCGGCCAGCAGCGCCTGGTCAAACAGAATGTGCGCCAGGTCGTGGAAATGCACCGAACCATCGAGCTTTTTCACCAGCGGATGCTCGGCATTGACTTCCAGCACCGGTTTGACATCCGGTGCCTTTTGGCCGGCTTGCTTGAGCATGCGCGCCAGTTGGGTGCTCATGCCGTCGTCTTGCACTACCAGGCAGGCGGGGCTGTCCACCAAACGGGTAGTGACGCGCACGTCTTCGGCTTTGTCTTTGAGCGCTTCCTTGAGCTTGGCCAGGGTGGGCTTGAAGGTCTCGGCGGCGTCTTCGGCGGCTTTTTTCTCAGCCTCGTCCTGCAAGCTGCCCAAATCCACCGCGCCCTTAGCCACGCTTTGCAGCGGCGTGCCCTCGTACTCGTTCAAATAGTTCAAAGCCCACTCGTCCACGCGGTCGGTCATGAGCAGCACTTCAATCCCTTTTTTCTTGAACACTTCCAGTTGCGGACTGTTTTTCGCAGCGGCCAGGGTGTCGGCGGTGATGTAGTACATCGCCTCTTGGCCTTCCTTCATGCGTGCTTTGTAATCGGCAAAGGACACGCTGAGGGCATCACTCTGGGTAGAGGCAAAACGCAGCAACTTGGCAAGGCGGTCTTTGTTGGAAAAGTCTTCGCCCAGGCCTTCTTTGAGCACCGCGCCAAACTCGTTGTAAAAGCGGGTATATTTGCCAGCCAGGGCTTTGTCTTCTTCGCTGACGACATCGGTCACGCCATCGGCGCTGGCCTCGGGCAGTTTGTCGTTTTTCGCCAGGTCTTCGAGCATGCCCAGTACGCGTTTGGTGCAACCCTCGCGGATGGCTTTGACGTCGCGGCTTTCCTGCAATAGCTCACGGCTGACGTTGAGCGGCAAATCTGCCGAGTCGACCACGCCTTTGACAAAACGCAGGTAGGTGGGCATCAGCGCTTCGGCCTCGTCCATGATGAACACGCGCTTGACGTAGAGCTTGATACCTGCCGTTTTTTCGCGGTTGTACAAGTCCATAGGCGCTTTGCCCGGGATGTAGAGCAGTTGGGTGTACTCGGTGCTGCCTTCCACCCGGTTGTGGGTGTGGGCCAGCGGCGCTTCAAAGTCGTGGCTGATTTGCTTGTAAAAATCGTCGTACTGTTCTTGGCTGATATCTTTTTTGGAACGCGCCCAAATGGCATTGGCTTTGTTGACGGTTTCCCATTCGCCGGTCTTGGTCATGCCGCCAGGTTGGCGCCCGGCTTTTTCATCGTTCGGATCGATCAGTTCGCCGTCTTTCCATTCCTCTTTTTCCATGAGGATGGGCAGGCTGATGTGGTCCGAATATTTGTTGATGATGCCCTTGACCTTCCAGGTCTGCGCATAGTCCATGGCGTCTTCGCGCAAGTGCAAGATCACGCTGGTGCCGCGAGCGGCGCGGCTGATGCTTTCCACTTCAAACGCACCGCCACCGCTGGCGCCGCCGTCACTGATCCAGCGCACGCCTTCGGACTCGGGCAGTCCGGCGCGGCGCGTTTCGACGGTGATTTTGTCGGCCACGATAAAGCCGGAATAAAAGCCCACGCCAAACTGACCGATCAGCTGCGAGTCGACCTTTTGGTCGCCGCTGAGTTTGCTGACAAAGTCTTTGGTGCCGCTCTTGGCAATCGTGCCCAGGTTGTCGATGGCCTCTTGCTGCGACATACCGATGCCGTTGTCGGTGATGGTCAGGGTCTTGGCGTCTTTGTCCAGCGTGACCTTAACTTGCAGCTCGGTGTCACCGGCCATGAGGCTGCTGCTATTGATGGCCTCAAAGCGCAGCTTGTCGCAGGCGTCCGACGCATTGGAGATCAGCTCGCGCAGAAAAATTTCTTTGTTTGAATACAGGGAATGGGTCACCAGGTGCAGAAGTTGCGCCACTTCGGCCTGGAATGACAGGGTTTGCTTGCTCATAGGGTGAAATTGCCTCAAAAATTACGGATTGCGCTTGGGTTGCGCCCATGCCCGACAGTCGGGCAACCCGCAATTATGGGCGAGGGGGGCAATTTCAAGGCCGCTGCGCGCCGGGCAGCGCAGCTTGCGGCCTTAAAAACGTTCGTGCGGCGCCAAGTAGCGCCACTGGCCGACCGGCAGATTACCCAGCATGACTTTGCCGATACGCACTCTTTTGAGACCCACCACCTTCAGGCCCACCTGCTCACACATGCGCCGGATCTGGCGTTTTTTGCCTTCGTGCAGCACAAAGCGCAGTTGCTCGGGGTTTTGCCACTCCACCTTGGCGTGCTTGAGTGCCTGCCCATCCAGCTGTAAGCCGTGGCGCAGCAATTGCAGCTTGGCGGCGGGGAAGACCGATTGCACGTCGTTGCTGACCGGGTCATCGTCGTCGATGCGGCTCAGTTGCGTGGGCTTGGGCACCGGGGCATAGGTGGCAGCCGCCGAGGTGGCGGCTGTCGGGTTTTCCACGCCGGTATAGATCACGCGCACCAGGTATTCTTTTTCGATGACATGGTCCTCGCCAATCAATTGGCGGGCAACGCGGCCGTCTTGCGTCAGCACCAAGAGGCCGGTGGAGTCAATGTCCAGGCGCCCGGCGGGCACCAGGCTGCGCAATTGGCTGGGGTGAAAGAAAAAGCGCGCGTTGTCCTCGGCCCAGCGGTTTTGCGGCGCCACCAGAGTGATGGCCGGGCTGTGCCCGTCCTCGGCCTGGCCGCTGACAATGCCCAGCGGTTTGTTGATCAGCACCGTGACTTGTTTGGCTTGCTGGCCTTTTGCTTCTTTGTCTATTTCAATGCGCACATCCGCTGCTACTTGCATGCCCATTTCGGCGATTTGGCCATTGACCTTGACCCAGCCTTTTTCAATCCAGGCATCGGCTTCACGGCGCGAAGCCATGCCCAGCTCGGCCATGCGTTTGTTCAAGCGCATGCTGCCATCGGGCCCGATGGCGGCGGTATTGCTTTGACCTGCCGGTATCGGCGCGC
Organism: Rhodoferax sp.; assembly: GCA_040400635.1. Lineage (GTDB taxonomy): Bacteria > Pseudomonadota > Gammaproteobacteria > Burkholderiales > Burkholderiaceae_C > Allorhodoferax. The sequence continues at coordinate 2,206 of JBBAPY010000159.1, read as the reverse complement.
GCGCAGGCGGCGGCGCTGCCCGGCGCATGCCACCGGCTGGCTGAGGAGTTTTCGGGGGGAGGGACATGCAGGTTTTCCAAGAGAGGGCTAACCGGGCATTCTAGGAAGCTGCGCCGCAAGCGCGTTGGGCTTGGTCTGCAGCCTATACCGTTTCCCAGCCACCGTGTTCGCTGGCGCGGTAGATGGCGTCAATGACTTGCTGGTTGTGCAGCGAGCTCTCTAGCGTGACGTGTTCCTCCATCGCACCGCTAGCGGCACGGGCAAAGGCTTCGACCTGGCATTTGTATTGGCGGCTGTCCTGGAATCTCAATATTTGGCTGTGGGCGTGGTTCTGGTTGGTGAGTTCTATTTCTTCCGGCCCCCAGCGCTCGGCATTAAAGGGGGACTTCACTTCGATAAAACCCTCGGTGCCATGAAACACCATCAGCTGGCGGGCGGCCAGCTGGGTGGCAATATAAAAACTCAGCTCAAAGCTGCCGAAATCGGCGCGTACCGAGGAATACACATCGGTGCCAAACAGGGGGTCGCGCTCGGTGCTGGCTTGCACGCGCAGCGCTTCTTTGCTGGTGACAAAGCGGGTGGTGATGGTGGGATAGACCCCTATATCGGGCAGGCCGCCGCCGCCCAGGTCGGGCTTGTTGCGCATATTGTGCGGGTCGCGGTTGAAGTAGCTAAAGCAGCCTTGCACATGTTTGAGCGTACCGATGGCGCCGCTATTGAGCAGCTCGCGAACCTTGCGCCAAACTGGCGCATAGGTCACCATAAAAGCCTCGGAAATTAAAACCCCGTTGCGCTCACGCGCCTCTATCAATTCGGCAATCGCGCCTGCGTGCAAGGCGATCGGTTTTTCGCACAAAACGTGTTTGCCCGCATCAGCGGCTTTAATCGCCCTTCGACGTGCTGCGAGGTGGGCAGCGGGATGTACACCGCATCAATCTCGTCCGAATCGAGCATCTCCTGGTAGGAGGCAAATACATGGGGAATCGCAAAGCGGTCGGCAAAAGCCTGCGCCCGCGCGAGGTCGCGGCTGGCTACCGCGCTGACTACGCAGTTTTGCGCATCTTGCAAAGCCGGGACGACCATTTCGCGACCGATTTTCGCAGTCGATAGGATTCCGAAACGTAGCATGCATGCCTCCTTGGCAGGGCTAGGAATGTACGGTAGCCAGTGTATGGCCTGGGGCAGCGCGGCAAGGCCTGGCTGAGGGCTTTTGCGCCATTCGATTAGCGCATGACCGATGGGGAGCGCAGAGCCATCAGATCAAGTACACGCAGTCCTCCATACTCCACGCGGATGGAGCCCTGCGCTTGCAAGGTGTTGAGCGCCTCATTGACGCGTTGGCGCGACAGACCCACCAAATAGGCCAGTTCCTGCTGTGTGATCCGCAGCACCTCGCCGACGCCGGGGTAGAGCACGGGGTTGAACAGCGCGGCCAGGCTGCGCGCCACGCGCACATCGGGGTTGTTCATGCGGTCGATCTCTCTGGCTGCGATGAATTGGGCCAGACGCTCATTGAGCTGGTTCATCACAAAGCGGTTAAATGCGATGGAATTATCTAGCAGCCAGTGAAAAGTATCTACATGCAGTCCTGCGACACGGCTTTTGCGCAAGGTCTGGATGTTGTAGCGGTAGCTTTCGCGCTTTAAGGCGGTGCCTTCGCCAAACCAGCCACCCGGCGGGATGCCGGTGTAAGTGATGGTCTGCCCTTGGGCGTTCTCGGTGCTCATCTTGAGTAGACCGTCGATCACGCCAAACCAGTAGGTGACCGGTTTACCGGTCCGGCACAGGGTCTCGCCAGCGCTCGCATCGGCGACCTTCAGGTCGGTGGCCGCACGCTCGCGTTCGCTCTCGGTCAGCAGGCGCATCCAGGGGATGGCTGATAGTTCCTGTTCGGTAAGTGGCCGGCGGCGGGCGTGCAGGGCAGATTCATGGGTCATGGAAGGTTTCCTTATGGGTTCACCGCTTCGCCCCGCCATACCCTTGGCGCGGTGAATTTCGTCAGCGATCTGCAAGAGAAGGGAAAACACCTAGGTGAATTTTGATCAATTGTCGTTCAAACGACAACAAAACGTCAAATGCCCTTCTAGTATCCGAGGTGGAAGACGCTCCGCTCTGATGAAAGCGGCGGCGCACACCGGAAGGACTTTTTCTGATGCAAACAACGTTTGTGCAATTGCTCATGCAGCATGCCAAGGCGCGCCCTGAT
>JBBAPY010000158.1:0-7284 GCA_040400635.1 Rhodoferax sp. | reverse complement strand
CTTCAACCATGCGTGCGCGGGCTTCGCCGCCGAAAATTACGTCTTTTGCTGCCATTTTTAACTCCTAAATTAATGAATCAGTTGAGGACAGAGCGGCCGTGCGCTGTGCGCGTCGGTCGGTCTGTCCCGCAAAATTACTTGGTTTCAACCACTGCAAACAAATCGTCTTCTTTCATGACCAGCAGCTCGTCGCCATCGACCTTGACGGTCTGGCCGCTGTACTTGCCAAACAGCACGCGGTCGCCGACCTTGACGGTCAGGGCGGCCAATTCGCCTTTGTCATTGCGTTTGCCGGGGCCTACGGCCAGAACTTCGCCCTGATCGGGCTTCTCGGCGGCGTTGTCGGGGATGACGATGCCGGAGGCGGTTTTGGTTTCGCTTTCGACGCGCTTAACAATCACGCGGTCTGCCAATGGGCGCAGTTTCATGAGGAATCTCCTAGGTTTAGAAACGACAATTGAAAAAATCAGGCGGCCCGCCTTGACTAGAAAAGGGGTCCGCAACAGATAGGTGGGGCGGTTTTGTTAGCACTCAACCCCAACGAGTGCTAATGATAGCGGCTTTTCTGGGATTTTCAAGGTGGAAGGCGGCGGCGAGCCGCATGAAAAGCCTTGCCCAGGGCTAAAAAACTAGCCAGGCGCCTTCAAATCCAACCCACGGCTTGCCACTCTTTTTTGGCGTAACCGTAATACAAGGGTGCCGCTACTAAGCCTGGCAAGCCAAATATGGCTTCCCCGACGAACATCACGGCCAAGAGTTCCCAGGACGCGGTGTTGGTATGTTTGCCCAAAATGCGGGCGTTGATGGCATATTCGGCTTTATGGATGACCACTAAAAAGACCAGGCAGGCCAGACCCACACCCACGGATACCGACAAGCCCGCCAGCGTCAGCATGGCATTGCAAAGCAAGTTGCCAACGATGGGAATCAGCCCGCAAAAAAAGGTTAGCGTGACCAGCGGACCGACATAGGGCACATGCGCCCCGGCCAGGGGCAGAGCGATCAACAAAAGTGCGGCGGTGCAACTGGCGTTGAACAGTGCGATCCAGAACTGCGCCACCACCACCTGCCCGAACGCAGCGATAAACAGCCGCCCGCGCGCACGCATTTGCAAGCGCAGCGGTGCGCTGCTGGGCGCCACCGTACCCGCGGCCATCAGACCGCCAACCACCAGACCGACATACACCAACAACAAGCCGTGTAAACCTTGCGTGCCTGCACCGGCCAGCACGCCGGCTTTGGACTTGAGCAACTCGGCCAGCCACAGCTGCACATCCATGAGCTCTTCGGGCAGGTACTGCGCCCAATCGAGCGGTATTTTTTTGCGGATTTCCAATATGGTTTGCGCCAGGTAGTGCAGCAAGGCCTGGTACTGACCGGCGGCACCCAGGGCCAAGGACTTGGCGTTGAGCAAAGCGAGCACCAATGCCAGCAAGGGCAGCACGATGACCGCCGCCGCCGCGACCGAAGCCCTAGGGCCGTATCGCCAGCGATGGCCTATACGCACCAGGGCCTTGGCAGCCAAAAAGCCAAGGCAGGCGCCAAGCAAGCCCGGTAACAGTGAGAAATAAAGCATGCCCCAGGCCAGCAGGGCGGTGAAGGCCAGGCTGTAGGTGCGCGCCATCGCGAAGTCAACGCGTGCGGGCGGCGCGCCAGCGTCTGTCGATCTTTTCGTCATGGTTCAATCCTCCCTGCGCCGCTGCTGGCGCGCAAAGCGCAGCAAGACCAGCACCAAAACCAGCGCCAGCCCATATTGCGGTTGCTGGCCCGCATCGTAATCGAGCGGCGCATCCAGCATTTGGTACAGCGTGAGCGCCAGCACAACGGCCAGGGCACGCATGGGCCAGCCCCGTGGAGCGAAAACGCCATGACCCAGCCGCTGCCAAAGCAGGTGTCCGGTGGCCGCAGCCCATGCCCCCAGGCAGGCACCCACCACCACATCCCCCGGCCAATGCGCTCCCAGGGCCATGCGCGATAGACCCACCAAGGCCGCCAACAGCCACAACCACACAAAACGCCTGCGCTGCGCCTCTTCGATCGCAAAATAAATACTACCGGCTACCGCAAATGCCGTCAGCGTGTGCCCCGAAGGCATGGAGGCAAATTCCATGGGCTCGCCCACGATGCGGATTTGCGCATGCTCAATCAGCCCGGCCGGGCGCGGGCTGAACAGCCATTCTTTACCCATGCGCGCCAAGATCGCCCCCATCGGTGCGGCACACAACCAGGCCCACATAAGCCGCGGCGCAAAAACCAGCAAAGGCGAAGTCAAGGCCAACACCCCCCAGGCATTGCCACCCAAAGAAAGCGCCACCCAGAGCACCGCAGGAATGCTGGCGCAGGCCTGATTAACAGCCAGAAACAAGCTGGGCTCCCACCAATGCAGCCACAGTGGCGCAGCTATTACGATCACCACCAGCGGCAGCCACCAACGCGCGTTCATGTGCCGGGCTCCCGGTTGCGTGGCTGCGGATCGCCGCCCCAGCCATGGCAGGCAAACAACCTAAAGCGCGCTACCGGTGCGCCACCTTGGCGGACATCCAAAGTGTCGAGCAACTGGCAATCGGCAAAGCCATGCGGCCCCAACGGCATTTCAAAAGACAACAAGGAGTTGTCCACCAGCAAGGTGCTTGCCCCCACGGGTAAATCGCCAGCCCAGATGGAGTACTGGCTAAGGCCCGCAGCCAGCACATGCAGCGGCAAGGGCCGGACATACCAAGCTAGGCGACTGGCCAGCGTCCAGTTCTGTACCGACACGCTGGAAAGGCCATGCGCCTGCGCCAAGCTGGCGGCGCGCGCACCGGCCTGGTCCCAGCCATAGAGTTCAGCAAACGGGTTGGCGCCTACCGCGGTATTGTCCCAGGTACGCGCAAAAAACGGCGCGCCGGCGGACACCATCAGCCACAGCAATGCAGCGCAAGCCAGCCCTTGCAGCAGCACCAGGACGGCCAGCACACGCGTGCGCAAGCGCTGACGAGCCCGGTCGCCATAGCCATAGCGATAGCGCGCTAAGGCCACACCCGCAAAAGGCGCCAGCGCCACCCAGGCCGGTGCCGTCCAATGCGGCAAGCTGCTGCCCCCGCCGGCCAAATAGGCCAGCACCACCCAAGGCACAGCAAAAAACAGCCGCAATACGCCCTGCTTGCTATATCCCCACAAACCCCAGAGCAGCAAAGGTCCGAAGGCCAGCAACTGCAAAAGCGCAAAGCGCGCCACATCGGCCAGGTGCCAGCCGCTGCCTGCGCCATGTTGGCCCTGGTAGCGAAAAGAAACCCATTCATGTTGCGCGTTCCACACCAGCACCGGCGACACCATGAGCAGCGCCAGCAGCGCCGCCAGCCAGGGCCAGGGTGTGCGCAATAGACGCAAGCCGTGGGCGGACAAGAGACACAGGCCAGATGCCAAGGCCATAAAAATCGCGGTGTATTTGCTCAGGCCCGCCAGCCCTAGCAGGCAGCCCCAAAGCAACCAGTCGCCTGCGTAGGCCAGTGCGTCAGGCTGCATCAGGCGAAGGGTTTGGCCTATCAGCAAGACGGTGAAAAACATCAGCAAGGTATCGGGCACCAAGCCGATGCCCAGCACATGCAGCAAGGGCGATAAGGCCAGCGCAGCAAGTGCCCACAAACCGGCGTCACCTGCGTGGCCAAAATTGCTATTGCCTTGCAGATGTCCTGCCAGCCGGTACACGCCCAGCACCGTTCCCAGCCAGAAGAGCCCGGGCACGAAGCGCAAGAAGACCACTGGCGCATCCATTGTCACCAAAGGCCATTGCACCCAGCCAACCAACGGCGGATGGTCAAAATAACTCAGCGCCGGGTGGTAGGCATACAAAAGGTAGTGCGCCTCGTCCACCGACAAACCGATGGAGCCGCCCACCACCGCATGCAGCAAGACCAAAGCGGCCAACAAGACGTTGTGGCCCGGGTGCTGGCCCTGCGCGGGATAGGCCTGGCGAATCAAGGCCGGCACCGAAAAATTTTCAAAGGAGCGCGCATGCCGCAGTCTAAACTGCCGCCCCAAGGCCGGGGCCAAAGCCCCCATGCCCAAACCCCAGCCCCATGCAAAGGAAACCTATGCCCACTTACCATGTAGAAATGATTGAAGGCCGCACCCTGGAACAAAAGAAAAAACTGGTGCAGGAAATTACCCGCATCAGCGTGGAAGTGCTCGGCGGTTCGCCCGGCTCGGTGGACGTGATCATCACCGACATCAAGGCCGACAACTGGGCCACCGGCGGCAAGCTCTGGAGCGAGCCGCGCGACTAGCCTTCAGGCTGCGAGGGCAGCCTCCAGCGCATCGATGAACATGGCCGGCACATCAAAGCCGGTCTGTTCACTGATCTCCTGAAAACAGGTGGGACTGGTGACATTGATCTCCGTCAGGTGCGCGCCGATGATGTCCAGACCCACCAGCAAAAGGCCGCGTGCCGCCAGGCTCGGGCCCATGGCCTGTGCCATGGCGCGGTCCGCATCGTTCAAGGGCTGGGCCACGCCCAGGCCGCCGGCAGCCAGGTTGCCGCGCACCTCGCCGCCCTGCGGAATACGCGCCAGGCAAAAAGGCACCGGCACCCCACCAATGACCAGCACGCGCTTATCGCCTTGCGCAATCGCCGGTAAAAATTTTTGCACCATCAGGCTTTGCGCGCCCTCGCGGTTCAGCGTTTCGATGATGCTGCCCAGGTTCAGCCCGTCGGCCTTGACGCGGAAAATGCCCATGCCGCCCATGCCGTCCAGGGGTTTCAAAATGATGTCTTGGTGCGCGGCATGAAAGGCGCGCACCGCTTGCGGATCGCGGGTCACCAGCGTGGGGCCGATGTGCTGCGGGAACTCCATAATCGCCAGCTTCTCGGGGTGGTCGCGTAGCGCGCGCGGCTTATTAAACACCTTCGCGCCTTCGCGTTCGGCTTGTTCCAGCAGGTGCGTGGCGTAAAAATATTCGCTGTCAAACGGCGGGTCTTTGCGCATGACGACAGCGTCAAAATTATGCAGGGCCAGCACCGCAGCGGCTTGCGCATCAAACCAGTGCTCGGCCTGCCCGGTCAGGGTGATACGCCGCGTTTGCGCCTGCACCACGCCGCCTTGCTGCCATAGCAAATGCCGCGGCTCGCAAGCGGCGATCTGGTGGCCACGCCGCTGCGCCTCGCGCATCATGGAAAACGTGGTGTCCTTGTAAGTCTGAAAAGACTCCAGTGGATCGGCGACAAACAAAATCTGCATCAAGACATTCTCCGGGAATACGCCACGGCTCCGTAGAGGGAGTCCCGACTAAAAAGCAGCGCAGCGCAAGGCGAAATCGCCTGCGCTTTAGGCCTTGCGTGGCCGGTAGTGTTGCACAGCCAGCGCCAGACTGCCGGCCAGCAAACCCCAAAAGGCCGAGCCCACGCCGCCAATGACCACCCCGCTCAAGGTAATCAAAAAGGTCACCATGGCCGCTTCGCGGTCTGATTCTTTATGCAAAGCGCTGGCCAGCCCATTCCCGATAGTGGCCATCAAAGCCAGGCCTGCAATAGCTACGACCAAGGCTTGCGGAAAAGCGCTGAGCATGGCCATGATGGTCGCGCCGAACAAGCCCAGGGCAATATAAATCAGGCCGCAACATACCGCGGCGGTGTAGCGGCGCGCCTTGTCGGGATGCGCTTGGGGGCCCATGCACATGGCCGCGGTGATGGCGCTTAAGTTCAGCGAAAACGCGCCAAAGGGCGCAAACACCAGCGTGGCGATGCCCGTCATGGTCAGGATACGCGAGATCGGCAAACCTGCGTCGCCGCCGCTCGCCCGCTCGTCGCCAAATCCGCAGGCCTTGATAGCCGCCACACCCGGCATGTTTTGCGAGGCCATGGTCACGACAAACAAAGGCAGCGCCAGACTGATCATGGCCGACCAAGAAAACTCGGGCGCCACGAATACCGGCCAAGTCAGGCCCGTAGGAATGACGACATTGGAAAAACCACCCTGCCCTGCCACAAACAAAATGGCGAACAAAAGCGTAAGCGGAACCGCATACAAAGGCATAAAGCGCCGACCCAGCAAATAGGTCAAGAGCATCAACAATACCAAAGGCAAAGCAGTTTGCGCGGCAGCAAAACCTGCTATGCCAAAGCGCGCCAAAACGCCAGCTAACAAGGCACTGGCAATGCTCAGCGGAATCCGCTTGGTCAAGGCCTCGAACCAACCGCTGGCGCCGATCAGCACGATCAAAGCCGCGCTGGCCATAAACGCAGCCACCGCTTGGCCCATGGTGAAACCCCCAGCCAGACCGGCGCTGGCCAATACCGCAGCGCCAGGCGTGCTCCAGGCCACCATCACGGGTTTGCGCAACATCAAGGAGGGTATGGCCGTCGTCAGGCCCATGCCGATACTGATAGCCCAGACCCAGGAGGCCAGCATCTCCTGGGTTGCGCCAAAGGCTTGCGCGGCCTGAAAGACGATGGCGATGGAGCTGGTAAAGCCTACCAGCACCGCCACAAAACCAGCGGTAAAGGTGGACCAGCTCAGGTCTTTGAAAAATTGCATTGCGGGCTAGATTTCTATCTTGGAGCCCATCTCGACCACCGAGTTATTGGGGAGATTCAAAAAATCAGCGGCGCTGCTGGCGTTGTGGTGCATTTGGGCGAATAATTTTTCACGCCAAGGCGCCATGCCCTCGCCCAAGACAGGAACCACCGTATCGCGGGACAAAAAGAAACTCGTGGACATCGGCTCCAAGGCCACGCCCCTGCCTTTGAGTTGTTGCAAAGCTTTAGGAACGTCCGGATCGTTTTTAAAGCCGTAGTGAATCAGCACCTGCCAGCAGTCATGGCCCAAGCGCTCGATTTCGATGCGCTTGTCCAAGCCGATCCAGGGCACTTCATGGTTGCGCACCGTTACAAACAAATTGGTCGCATGCAGTACCTTGTTGTGTTTGAGGTTATGCAACAACGCATTGGGCACCGTGCCGACTGCGGCACTCAGAAACACCGCCGTGCCGTCCACCCGGGCGGGCGGGCTGATAAACACCGAGTCCAAAAACCCACGCAAATCCAGCGCGTCAGCCTTGATTTTGGAGTTGAGCAGGGCCCGTCCGTCCTTCCAGGTGCCCATAAGCACGAAGACCACCCCGCCAATGGCCAAAGGAAACCAGCCGCCGTCAAAGAGCTTGAGTAAGTTGGAGGCCCAAAACACGAAGTCCACCGCAAAGAAAAAGCCGGTAGCCATCAGGCACAAAGCCAGCGGGTATTTCCAGCGGTAACGGACCACGAAAAACGTCAGCGTGGTAGTGATCAGCATGTCGGTACACACCGCTATG
>JBBAPY010000157.1:0-7342 GCA_040400635.1 Rhodoferax sp. | reverse complement strand
GGCGCAAACGCCTCAAGGGCGCGCGCATCACTACCGACATGGTCACCGTCACAGGGACCGAAAACTTTTTGATGGCTGCAGCCCTGGCTGAAGGCGAAACCATTTTGGAAAATGCCGCGCAGGAGCCTGAAATCCCCGATCTGGCCGAAATGCTGATCGCCATGGGCGCGCGCATTGAGGGCCAGGGCAGCAGCCGTATCCGCATTCAGGGCGTGGAAGCGCTGCAGGGCTGCACCCACCAGGTGGTGGCGGACCGTATCGAAGCGGGCACGTTTTTATGCGCCGTTGCCGCAGCCGGTGGCGATGTGTTTCTCAAAGACGGTCGCGCCGACCATTTGGACGCGGTGATCGAGAAGCTACAGGCTGCCGGTGCCCAGGTGCAGGCGGTAGCAGGCGGTATCCGCATCCAGTCCCAGGGGCGTTTGCAAGCACAGAATTTCCGCACCACCGAATACCCCGGTTTCCCCACTGATATGCAAGCCCAGTTCATGGCTTTGAACTGTATTTCCGAAGGCGCATCGCGCAGCACGGAAACGATTTTTGAAAACCGCTTTATGCATGTCAACGAGTTGCTGCGCCTGGGCGCCAATATCCAAATTGAAGGCAAAGTGGCCTTGGTGCAGGGCGTGCAACGCTTGTCCGGCGCCACCGTGATGGCCACCGATTTGCGCGCCTCGGCCAGCTTGGTCATTGCCGGCTTGGTTGCCGAAGGCGAGACCGTGGTGGACCGGATTTACCATCTGGACCGTGGCTACGACAGCATGGAAAGCAAGCTGCGCGGCCTGGGTGCCGATATTGAGCGCATCCGTTAAATGGTTTGGTCCACTTTAAGAAGCCCATTCATGATCACCATCGCCTTGTCCAAAGGCCGTATTTTTGAAGAGACCGTGCCACTGCTGGAGGCGGCGGGCATACGCGTGCTCGACGATCCGGAAAGCTCGCGCAAGCTTATTCTCGATACCAACCAGCCCGATGTGCGTGTGCTGGTAGTGCGCGCCACCGATGTACCCACTTATGTGCAGTTTGGCGGCGCCGATATGGGTATCACCGGCAAAGATACTTTGTTGGAGCATGGCGGCGATTGGGGTGGCGGCAGCGCCGGTTTGTTTCAACCGCTGGATTTGCAAATTGCCAAATGCCGCATCAGCGTGGCGGTGCGTGCGGATTTTGATTACGCCTACGCCGTGCGCCAGGGTGCGCGCCTGCGTGTGGCTACCAAATACGTGGCAATTGCGCGCGAGTTTTTTGCCAGCAAAGGCGTGCATGTGGACTTGATCAAGCTCTATGGCAGCATGGAGTTGGCGCCCTTGGTGGGACTTGCCGATGCCATTGTCGATCTGGTGTCCACCGGCAACACCTTGCGTGCCAATAATTTGATTGAAGTCGAGCGCATCATGGACATCAGCTCGCGCCTGATCGTGAACCAGGCAGCTTTAAAGCTCAAGCGCGAACCCATACGCCGCATCATCGACGCCTTTGGCGCGGTCGTGGGCGCACGCGGACCCAGCGGCGCATAAACGGCATGGTGCTTTCCAGCATGAACGCCCGGCCCTTACGCCTGTCCACTGCCCAGGCAGATTTCGAGACCCTGTTTCAACAGCGCCTGCACTGGTCGGCCGATACCGACACGGCCATCGAGCAGCGCGTGGCCGACATCCTGGCCGATGTGAAAGCGCGCGGCGATGCCGCCGTGCTGGACTACACCGCACGCTTTGACGGCTTGCAGGCCGCTACTGTGGCCGACCTGGAGTTGCACCAAGCCGATTTCAAAGCCGCTTTCGATGGCCTACCCGAAGTCCAAAAACGCGCTTTGCAAGACGCCGCTGCACGCATACGCAGCTACCACGAAGCACAAAAGAAAGCCTGTGGCGAAAGCTGGCAGTACCGCGACGCCGACGGTAGTTTGCTTGGCCAAAAAGTCACACCGCTGGACCGTGCCGGTATTTACGTGCCCGGCGGCAAAGCGGCCTACCCGTCGAGCTTGCTCATGAACGCCATTCCCGCGCACGTAGCCGGCGTGGGCGAGATCATCATGGTGGTGCCCACCCCGGTGCGCGGCAGCGTAGCCACCGGCGGCGCGGCGGGCAGCGGCACCACCGCCACGCGCGGCGAGCGCAACGAGTTGGTGTTTGCTGCGGCCTTTGTGGCCGGAGTCAGTCGCGCTTTCACCATCGGCGGCGCGCAAGCGATAGCCGCCATGTCCTACGGCACGGCCACAGTGCCCCGCGTCGACAAAATCACCGGGCCGGGTAACGCCTATGTGGCAGCGGCCAAGCGGCGCGTGTTCGGCACGGTGGGCATCGACATGATTGCGGGCCCGTCAGAAATACTCGTGCTGGCTGACGGCAGCACCCCGCCCGACTGGGTGGCCATGGATTTGTTCAGCCAGGCCGAGCACGATGAACTGGCGCAAAGCATATTGCTGTGCCCGGACGCCGCCTACATCGACGCGGTGCAAGCGTCCATCGACAAACTGCTGCCCGAGATGCCCCGGCGCGACATCATCGCTGCCTCACTCAACGGGCGCGGCGCCTTGATACACACGTGCAGCATGCAAGAGGCCTGCGCCATCAGCAACCGCATCGCGCCCGAGCACTTGGAGGTGAGCAGCCGCAACCCGCACCAGTGGGAGCCTTTGCTGATTCACGCAGGCGCGATTTTTTTGGGCGCCTTCACCAGCGAAAGTCTGGGCGACTATTGCGCAGGTCCCAACCATGTATTGCCCACCTCCGGCACCGCGCGTTTCTCTTCGCCGCTGGGCGTGTACGATTTTCAAAAGCGCAGCAGCTTGATCGAAGTGTCCGAGGCGGGGGCGCAAATACTGGGCCAGACGGCTTCGGTATTGGCCCATGGCGAAGGCTTGCAGGCGCATGCGCGCGCGGCCGAAATGCGCTTGCACGGAAACCAAGCATGAACACGCCAACACCCGATTTGCGCTTTATCCGCGACGATGTGCAAGCCATGCACGCGTATGCAGTGCAGGATGCTGCGGGCATGCTCAAGCTGGACGCCATGGAAAACCCCTACGCCTTGCCGCCAGAATTGCAAGCGCAATTGGGCGAGCGCTTGGGCCGGGTCGCCCTCAACCGCTACCCCGGCGCACGCATCCAGGATTTGCACGCCGCCTTGGCTCGCTATGTGGACCTGCCTGCAGGCTATGGGCTGACGCTGGGCAATGGCTCGGACGAGCTAATTTCCATGCTGGCTATGGCCTGCGCCCGGCCTGGGGCCTGCATGCTTGCGCCCGAGCCTGGCTTTGTTATGTACGCCATGTCTGCACAATTGCAGGGCTTGGGCTTTGTCGGTGTGCCTTTGCAGGCGGATTTTTCGCTGGACGAAGCCGCCATGTCCGCCGCCATCGCGCAGCACCAACCGGCCATCGTGTACCTGGCCTACCCCAACAACCCCACCGCCAATTTGTGGGATGCGAAAGTACTGCGCCGTCTGATTGCCCAAGCCAGCGCCTACGGTGCGCTGGTGGTGTTGGACGAGGCCTACCAGCCCTTCGCGGCCAGCACCTGGCTGGACGAAATCCGCCGCGACCCGGCTGCCAACGCCCAGGTCGTGCTCCTGCGCACCCTGTCTAAATTTGGCCTGGCTGGTGTCCGTCTAGGCTATGCGCTGGCCCCGGCAGCGCTGCTGACGCAGATCGACAAAGTGCGACCGCCCTATAACGTCAGCGTGCTCAATGCCGAATGCGCGCTCTTCGCCCTGGAGCATGCGGCTGTGTTTGCCGTGCAGGCGCAATTAATCTGCAGCGAACGCGAACGCCTGTTTGCCGCCCTGGCGGCACTGCCCGGACTGCAGCCCTTTCCCAGCCAGGCGAATATGATTCTGCTGCGCGTCCACGGCGAACCCGGCGCTGCGGCCCGCCTTTATGAGGCGCTGAAAAAGCGTCAGATTTTGGTGAAGAACGTTTCTACAATGCACCCGCTGCTGGCCAACTGTCTGCGACTGACGGTGGGCACAGCCCCAGAAAACACGCTGCTCCTCGCAGCGCTTGAGGCCTCTTTATGAATGACACAGCTTCCAGCCTGGTAAGCGTGCTGCCCCAGCCTACGGGCGAAGGCGCCGCCCGAAGCGCCGAAGTGACACGCAACACCGCAGAAACCCGCATCCGGGTCGCCCTGAATTTGGACGGCAGCGGCCAGGCCCAGTTGTCCACGGGCATCGGTTTTTTTGACCATATGCTCGACCAGATCGCCCGCCACGGCCTGATCGACCTGGACATCCAGGCCCAAGGCGATTTGCATATCGACGGCCACCACACGGTTGAAGACGTAGGCATTACCCTCGGCCAGGCTTTTGCCAAGGCGCTGGGCGAGAAAAAAGGCATACGCCGCTACGGTCACGCCTATGTGCCCTTGGACGAAGCCCTCTCGCGCGTGGTCATCGACCTCTCAGGCCGCCCCGGTTTGGAAATGGATGTGCCTTTCAAGAGCGGCATGATCGGCGGCTTTGACAGCCAGTTGGCGCACGAATTTTTCCAAGGCTTTGTCAACCATGCCGGTGCCACCCTGCACATAGACAACCTCAAAGGCGAGAACGCGCACCACCAGTGCGAAACCGTGTTCAAAGCCTTTGCCCGCGCCTTGCGCATGGCGGTGGAGCGTGATCCGCGCGCCGCTGGCACCATCCCGTCCACCAAAGGCTCGCTCTGACGTGACACCCCGCCCGGAGGCTTGCGCCACCCCGCCATGAAATCCGTTGCTATCGTCGATTACGGCATGGGCAATTTGCGCTCGGTCACCCAGGCGGTCATGCATGCCGCTGCGCAGGAAGGCGTGCAAGCCATATGGGCGCGCAGCCCGCAGGAAGTGATGGACGCCGATCGCGTGGTGCTGCCCGGCCAGGGCGGTATGCGCGACTGCATGGCCGAGCTGCGCGCCAGCGGCATGCTGGCCGCCGTGCTGCATGCTGCGGCGCACAAACCGCTGATGGGCGTGTGCGTGGGCATGCAAATGCTGCTGGACCACAGCGAGGAGCTGGATACGCCGGGCCTGGGCTTGCTGCCCGGCAAGGTGCGCAAATTTTCTCTAGAAGGGCGCTTGCAGGACGACGGCAGTCGCTATAAAGTACCGCAAATGGGTTGGAACCAAGTCTGGCAGGCCGATCACGGCAAGGGCGCGCACCCGGTGTGGGCGGGTGTGCCCGACGGCAGTTATTTCTATTTTGTGCACAGCTATTACGCCGATCCGCAGACCGCCGCGCACTGTGCTGGCCAGACGGATTACGGCGGGCGTTTTTGCTCGGCACTGGCCCGCGATAATATTTTTGCCACGCAATTCCACCCGGAAAAAAGCGCCGAACAGGGCCTGGCCCTGTACCGCAATTTTCTGCGTTGGGTACCCTAATATGACTATTACGGCCCGCTTGCGTGTATGGTTCGCCTAATTTTTCTTTCTCAGTCCCTTATTTTTTACTACCCACCGCCACTGCACTATGCTGCTTATCCCCGCTATTGACCTCAAAGACGGCCACTGCGTTCGCCTGCAACAAGGCGATATGGATCAATCCACCACCTTCGGGGAAGACCCGGTCGCCATGGCGCGCAGTTGGGTGGACAAGGGGGCCAGGCGTTTGCATCTGGTGGACCTGAACGGCGCCTTTGCAGGGCACCCGAAAAACGAGGCAGCCATCCGTCGCATACTCAAAGAAGTGGGCAGCGAAGTCGATGTGCAATTGGGCGGCGGTATCCGCGACCTGGACACGATCGAGCGCTATCTCGACGCCGGCCTGCGCTACGTCATCATCGGCACCGCAGCGGTCAAAAACCCGGGGTTTTTGCAAGACGCTTGCACCGCATTTGGCGGTCACATCATCGTCGGCCTGGACGCTAAAGAAGGCAAAGTCGCCACCGACGGATGGAGCAAACTCACCCGTCACGACGTGGTCGATCTGGGCAAAAAATTTGAAGACTATGGCGTCGAGTCCATCATCTACACCGACATAGGCCGCGACGGCATGCTCACCGGCATCAACATCCCAGCCACCGTGGCGCTGGCGCAAGCACTTTCGATTCCGGTTATCGCCTCGGGGGGCCTCTCCAATATGGCCGACATCGAAGCGCTGTGCGACGTGGAGGACGAAGGCGTGGAAGGCGTGATCTGCGGGCGCGCGATTTACACCGGCGACCTGGACTTTGCCGCCGGCCAAGCCCGCGCCGACGAACTCAATGGCTAATGCAATGGCTGAGCCCGGCGCAGCCCTAGCCACGCGCAGCGAAGAACTTTTCCAAGGCCAGCCCTGCCACCGCCTGACGCTGGCCAATGGCGACAGCGTACTGGTGGCGCAGCAGGGCGCGCATGTCATTTCTTGGGTCAATGGTGCGCGCGAGCGCCTGTTCGTCAGCCCCCATTCCGTGTGGGACGGGCACACCGCGATTCGCGGTGGCATTCCCATTTGCTTTCCGCAGTTCAACCAGCGCGGCGATTTACCCAAACATGGTTTTGTGCGCAATCTGCCCTGGGCCTTGCTGGACGCAGAGGCGGGCGAGGCGCCGAGCAGTTTGTCTTTTGGGCTCAGTGCCGATGACAGTACCCGCGCCCTTTGGCCCGCCGAGTTTGAAGCCCGTCTGCGGGTGGACTTGCAACCAAAACAACTGTGCGTAACCCTGGAGCTGCGCAATCTGGGCACGCAAGCCTTTCGCTTTACCGGCGCGCTGCATTCCTATCTGGCCGTGAGCGATATTGCGCAAGTGCGCCTGACGGGTTTGGGCGGACAAAATGAATGGGATTCGCGCGCAGACGTGCACCAGCGCGCTGCCGACAGTTTGCAATGTACGGGCCCGTTTGACCGGGTCTATAGCGCCCCGCCCGCGCCTATGCATTTGCACGACCCACTTGGTGGCCTAGAGATCAGTAACAGCGAAGGCTGGGCAGACTGCGTGGTGTGGAACCCCGGCGCAGCGGGCTGCGCCCTCATGCCTGACATGACGCCCGACGCGTTTGAACACATGCTGTGCGTAGAGGCGGCACAAGTGTTCGAGCCTATTGCTGTGGCGGCAGGCGGGCACTGGAGCGGCAGCCAGCGATTGCGCGTATTAGGGCTTTGAAGCATGCTGGCTAAACGCATCATCCCTTGCCTGGATGTGACCGGTGGCCGCGTGGTCAAGGGCGTGAACTTTGTCGAACTGCGCGACGCGGGAGACCCGGTAGAAATCGCGGCCCGCTACAACGAGCAAGGCGCGGATGAGCTGACTTTCTTGGACATCACCGCCACCAGCGACGGGCGCGACGTGATCTTGCACATCATCGAAGCCGTGGCCAGCCAGGTGTTCATCCCGCTCACGGTGGGTGGCGGTGTGCGTACCGTCGAAGACGTGCGCAGATTGCTCAACGCA
>JBBAPY010000156.1:0-7398 GCA_040400635.1 Rhodoferax sp. | reverse complement strand
GGCACCTTCGGCTCCATGATGTCCACCCCCATCATCAACCCGCCGCAAAGCGCCATCCTGGGCGTGCACGCCACCAAAGACCGCGCCGTGGTCGAAAACGGCCAGGTCGTGGTGCGCCCCATGAACTACTTCGCCATGAGCTACGACCACCGCATCATCGACGGCCGCGATGCCGTGCTGGGCCTGGTGGCTATCAAAGAGGCGATGGAAGACCCTTCACGCCTCTTGTTTGACATCTGAACAGGCGCACACCATGAGTACAGAATTTGACGTCGTCGTCATCGGCGCTGGTCCCGGCGGCTATATCGCTGCTATCCGCGCGGCGCAGTTGGGCTTTAAGGTCGCCTGCATTGATGAATGGAAAAATGCCAAGGGCGGCCCCGCGCCTGGCGGCACCTGCACCAATGTCGGTTGTATTCCGTCCAAAGCCTTGTTGCAGTCCAGCGAACACTTCGACCAAGCTTTGCACCATTTTGCAGACCACGGCATCAGCGCCACGGGCGTGGCCATGGATGTCACGCAAATGCTGGCCCGCAAAGACGCGGTGGTCCAGCAAAACAACGATGGCATTTTGTACTTGTTCAAGAAAAACAAAGTTACGTTTTTCCATGGCCGTGGTGCAATGGCGCCGTCTCAAAATGGGCTGCATACGGTAGAGGTGAGCGGCGCACAGCCGCAAAGCCTGGCAGCCAAGCATGTCATCATTGCCACCGGCTCCCATGCGCGGGCCATGGTGGGTGTGCCCTTTGACGAAGTCAACATCTTGTCCAACGACGGCGCGCTGCGCCTGGGCGCAGTACCTAAAAAGCTGGCCCTGATTGGCTCTGGCGTCATCGGCCTAGAAATGGGCTCGGTCTGGCGCCGTCTGGGAGCGCAGGTGACCATCCTGGAAGGCCTGCCCACATTCTTGGGCGCGGTGGACCAGCAAATTGCCAAAGAGGCGAAAAAAGCCTTTGACAAACAGGGCTTGCACATCGAACTGGGCGTTCAGGTGGGCGACATCAAGGCTGGCAAAAAAGGCGTTTCTGTTGCCTATACCAACGCGAAAGGCGAAGCGCAAAGCCTGGATGTAGATAAGCTGATTGTCTCCATTGGCCGAGTGCCCCATACCACCGGGCTGAACGCGCAAGCGGTGGGTCTGGCGCTCGATGAGCGCGGCGCTATCGTGGTGGACGCCGATTGCAAAACCAATGTAGCCGGGATCTGGGCAGTGGGTGATGTGGTGCGAGGGCCGATGCTGGCGCACAAAGCCGAAGAAGAGGGCGTTGCCGTGGCCGAGCGCATTGCCGGCCAGCACGGGCATGTCAACTTCAACACCATTCCCTGGGTGATTTACACCAGCCCTGAGATCGCCTGGGTGGGCCGTACCGAACAGCAGCTCAAAGCCGATGGCGTGGCCTACAAAGCCGGTACCTTTCCCTTCCTGGCAAATGGACGGGCCCGTGCCCTGGGCGATACCACGGGCATGGTGAAATTTCTGGCAGATGCGACGACCGATGAAATCTTGGGCGTTCATATGGTCGGCCCACAGGTGTCCGAGCTGATTGCAGAGGCGGTGGTGGCCATGGAATTTAGGGCGAGCGCCGAAGATATTGCGCGCATTTGCCATGCCCATCCCTCGCTCAGTGAGGCGACCAAGGAAGCAGCCCTGGCCGTGGACAAGCGCACCCTGAATTTTTAAGCTTTTTCGTCTTCGGGGCCGGCCACGCGGTGGCGCCCCTGTTGTTTGGCGCGATACAAGGCAGCATCGGCTTGCTGCACCAGCTGCAATGGTTTGGAGCCCTGGTGGGGGTACGCCGTGGCCACGCCGATACTGACCGATACCCTTCCATAGGGCGAGTCTTCATGCGCTAGGGCCAGAGCAAATACTTCCTGGCATAAATACCTGGCAATCGTATGAATACCGTTTAGGTCGGTATCAGGCGCAATCAGCACAAATTCTTCGCCGCCGTAGCGCGCTATCAAATCACCGCTGCGCATGACGCCCGCTTCAAACACCCGCGCCAATTGGCGCAGGCAAGCATCGCCCGCAGGGTGGCCGTAGCGGTCGTTATAGGTTTTGAACCAGTCCACATCGATGAGCGCAACCGACAAGGGACGCTTGTCCCGCGCGGCACGGCCCCACTCCACTTGCAACGTTTCGTCAAAGCGGCGACGGTTTGCTACCCCGGTCATGCCGTCGACCGTGCTCAGCGCCTCCAGGCGCCGCGCTGCCATGGCCAGCTCCTGTGTTCGTTGTGAGACTTGCGACTCTAGATCAATTTCGGTTTGACGCGCTTTTTCGAAAGCCAGGTTTTGCTCTTGTAGCAAGCCACGTAAACCGTGCAGATGCGCTATATGCTTGCGCATCTCCTGATAGGCCACGGCGCCAGCCAAAACAACCAGACCCTGCGCTAGCGCGTTGTCAATGTTGTAGCGACTCAACAAAACAGTGCCGATCTCGGAAGCTTTTGGCAGATGCTGCAAGTACAAACTGACCAGCGGCACCAGCAAGGCAATGCAATACCAAAGAAACGCGCGCTCGCCGCGTAGCGCCAGCCACGCGGTCAGCAGCAGCAAGACGCCGTAGGCCGCAGGCAAAGCCCCGTGCATCACAGCCGCTGCGAGCATGGGCCAGGGCGTCAGCGCTGCGAGCAGCAGGCTGGGCACTCCCGCGGCGTACATGATGCGCCGGCAGGGCAGATCAGCCGCTTGACGCCCCAAGGCATGGAGTAACAGTCCGACGGTAAAAAACAGCAAGGCCGCATCTGCCAGCCATTGCGACACAGCCGCCAGCACGGTCCCGCTCCACGGCAATAGCGCGGTTAACTGACCGCTGTTTTCGCCGATGCGCCAGACGGCGGAAAGCGCCGCACCAAGGTACCAGGCAAAGGCTTTTTGCCCGGTGGTGCCCCATAAAAAGGCAAAGAACAACGCCAAGGCTACGCACAGGCCCCCGATCCAGCCATAGCGAATCGCGTCGGCTTGCTGGGCCAGCGCAACAGTGGCGAAGTCAGGCACCATGCCAAGGGACACACTGGTAAGCAATTCAGGGGTTTGCACGCTCAACTTTGAGTGGATGGGTCATAGATAACGCTTAGTGTAATTATATTAATTTTGATTTAACCGAATAAAACACAGTTTTTTATTAAATTGTAGTTTTCAATTGATTTTCGAGAACATAGACCCGTGCGCGGTGGCGCTTGGACTCGAATGCCACCTTAGGTCCTGCCGATTGGACGTTCGGGTAGTTCTCGCCTTTCAGAGTGCGGACATGCGTGTAAGCGCCCGATGCCCACCACGGGTTTGCCCAAGCCCCGTGCAGCCTCGCTTGGGGGTGGTGTTAAAGTGAGTCCAAATTCACGAAAGACGATCTTGGCAACACCTAATTACGGTTACGAAAAACGCCAGAAGGAACTGGCTAAAAAGCGTAAAAAAGAAGACAAGCTCAAGAGCAAAACCGAGCGCAAAGGCACGGGCGATCCGGGTGCACCCGATGCTGAGGACCTGGTGGCGCCGTCGTATACCCCGGCGCAAGCCGATACCGGCCCGGTTCAGAACTAAACCAGGGCCCTTGCGGCCAAGCGCATGGCAGCCGCGCCGCGATCCGCCAGATCCAGGTTCCGTGCCTGGCCATATTGCGCAAAATTGCGCTCCATCGATTGCAGGTATACCGGGTCATAGTGCTCGGTCAGCAGCGAGCGGACCACGCTCGTAAAGTCGCCCTGTTTAACCGCGTCTTGCCAGGCTTGCACTGTGAGTTTGCCGCGCTGGGCCGTCAGCGCCTCCAAGCGTTGGCAAAAATGTTCTGGGTTACGCAGGAAAAACGCATAGTCCTCCAGGAGCAGTTCCACGCGCTCGTGCAGTGGCAGCTCGATGAACACGCAGGCGCTTGCGCGCATGGCTTCCAGCAGGCCTAGGTGTATCGCCACATTGCCTACTTTTTTACTTTCACTTTCCACAAAGACCGGGCGCGAGGCATCAAAACCGCGCAAAGCATCCCATACCAAGGTGTCAAAACGTTTTTGGCTGGGTTGCGCCTTTCCGGGAATAGCGCCTAAGACCGAGCTGCGATGCTGCGCCAGGTCTTCGAGATCCAACACCTGAGCGCCTTCGGCAAGCAATGCCTGCAGCAATCTCGTTTTGCCTGAACCCGTGGTGCCGCAAATCACCTTGAATTGCAATTGCCCGGCCAGGCGCTCTATGTCAAGCAGCATTTCGGCGCGAAAGGCTTTGTAGCCTCCTTCGACCAGGCTGACCCGAAAGCCGATCTGGTCCAGGATCAGGGAAAGGGCGCCGCTGCGCTTACCACCCCGCCAACAGTAGGCCAGCGGCGCCCAGTCGCGCGGTTTATCCAGCACATGCGCTTCAATATGGGCCGCGATGTTGCGAGCCGCAATGGCTGCGCCACGCTTTTTAGCTTCAAATGCGTTTACCTGCTTGTACATAGTGCCAATTGCTTGGCGTTCGCTGTCATTGAGTGTGGGCCAGTTCAGGGCTCCGGGCAGGTGGTCTAACGCGTGCTCAGACTCGCTGCGGGCATCAATGACGGTGTCAAAGGCGCTGTATCGGTCTATGACCTCGCGCGGGCTGACCCATTGCAAACTCATGGCAGCAGCTTTCTTAATGCTGTCCACACATTGCCCAGCATGATCGGATGCGCTGCTTCCACCGGGTGGATACGGTCACTTTGGAACATCACATCCGCATTGTCAGCATCGGCCACACCCTTTAGAAAAAACGGTACCAGGGCGGCCTTGTACCGCTTTGCCACGTCCGCGTACATCCCGACGAACTCGGCAGCATACTGCGGACCGTAATTGGGCGGGACCTGCATGCCCAGCAGCAATACCTTGGCACCTTGGCTTTGCGCCGCCTTAACCATGGCTTCTAAATTGTCCTGGCTGGTTTTAAGAGGCAGGCCGCGCAAGGCATCGTTGCCGCCCAGCTCGATGATGAGCAACTGGGGTTTGTGCTGTTTGAGCAGCGCCGGTAGGCGCGATAGGCCACCTGAAGTGGTATCGCCGCTGATGCTGGCGTTGACCACGGTGATTGCCTTGCCCTCGTCACGCAAACGCTTGTCGAGCAGGGCGACCCAGCCGGTTCCGCGTTTGAGGCCGTATTCGGCGCTGAGCGAATCGCCCACCACCAGCAGCGTCGCCTGTGCTTTGGCCTGGGCGGTAAAGCTGCCAAATAGCAAAAGGCCAAGTGCGCTTGCGTTAAAGTACCTGCGATTCATTGAAAGTTCCATGTCTGATTCAATTATCGCGGTAAGCCAAGTCTGCAAGTCGGTCAGCGACTCCACCGGCACCCTGCAAATCCTCCACAACATCGATTTTTCGCTGCAAGAGCGCGAGGCGGTCGCCATTGTGGGGGCCTCGGGTTCTGGCAAAAGCACGCTGTTGTCCATCATCGCGGGCCTGGACACGCCCACCACCGGTACGGTGCATATCGCCGGGCAGGACTTGTTTGCATTGGATGAAGACGCACGCGCTGCCTTGCGGGCGCGGAAAATTGGTTTTGTGTTCCAAAGCTTTCAGTTGCTGGGCAATTTGACGGCGCTGGAAAACGTCATGTTGCCGCTGGAGCTATCGGGGCGCAAAGACGCGCGTAAGTTAGCTGCTGCCATGCTGGAGCGTGTGGGCCTGTCGCAGCGGCTGCAGGCCTATCCCAAGGTGCTCAGTGGCGGCGAACAGCAGCGCGTGGCGCTGGCCCGCGCTTTTGTGGTGCAACCTGCCGTCTTGCTTGCTGACGAGCCCACGGGTAGCCTGGACTTTGCGACCGGCGAGACCATCATGGCTTTGATGTTCGAGCTCAACCGTGAGCTGGGCACGACGCTGGTGCTGGTCACCCATGACCGCGCTATCGCCCAGCGTTGCCAACGCTGCCTGACCATAGAAGCTGGACGCCTGGCTTCGGACGTCCACACGGCGGTCGCAATAAGCTGAGCTTTGCGCAGCGCCCTGCCGCGATAATCGGGCGATGTCCGCTTCCCACATACTTTTTGGTTTCCATGCGCTTGGCGTGCGCCTGAAAATTGCGCCACAGTCGATTGTCGAGCTGTATTACGAGCCTACCCGGCGCGACGCCCGCATGCGGCAGTTTCTAGAGAAAGCACATGAAGCAGGTGTGCGGCTTATCGAAGCGGACGGCATGCGCTTGTCCAAACTCTGCGGTAACCACGGCCACCAAGGCGTTGCGGCGCGCACGCGGCCGCTGCCGCAGGCTCGCTCGCTCGATACGTTGTTGGAAGATTTGGAATCTGCGCAGGCTGCGTTACCCGTGCAGGATAGACAGGCGCCCTTGCTGCTGGTGCTCGACGGCGTTACCGACCCGCATAACCTGGGTGCATGTTTGCGTGTGGCCGACGGTGCGGGAGCGCATGCGGTGATCGCTCCCAAAGACCACGCTGCCGGTATCAATGCCACAGTGGCCAAAGTGGCCAGCGGTGCGGCCGAAACCGTGCCTTACTTTATGGTGACCAATCTGGCGCGCACCTTGATGGAGCTCAAAGAGCGCAATATCTGGATTACCGGCACCAGCGATGCAGCGCCACGTACCTTGTACGAGGCTGATTTTCGCGGTCCGACTGCACTGGTGTTGGGCGCCGAGGGTGACGGCATGCGCCAATTGACGGCCAAAAACTGCGACCAACTGGTTAGCTTACCGATGCGCGGAGCCGTGGAAAGTCTCAATGTGTCGGTTGCCAGCGGCATATGTTTGTACGAAGTGCTGCGCCAGCGTAGCGGGCTAACTATTCACCCAGGAGGAAAACCATGAAAACTAGTTTCAAAATGAAGTATCTCGTGCTTGGCGCGAGCGCCGTTGCACTTGTGCTGGCCTTGGGTGCCTGTACCCAGGAGCAGCAAAACAAATTGGGGCGCGACATTCAAAACTGGACCGGTACCAACGGCGTGTTGGAAGTCTATGCCGGCGACAAACTGGTACGCCGCTTTCTCAAAGTGGACAAACTCAGCACCGCCATGGGCACCGACGACAACAAGCCGCGCCCCTACCGCTTCGGCTACGGCGTGCTGGATGAAAACCTGAACATGCAAGCCGACGCGGGCGAGAAAAAAGTCTATTTCGAGATCAGCGACTACGCCACGAATTACGTGTTTTTCGAGAACCCAAACTAAGGGTTGCCATGACGCGTGGGCCAGTCTAAGGTCTGGCGCGACCGTTTTGGGAGATGATTTGCTGATGGGGGCCTATTGCAAGGGTAAACCATAGTTATCCCGGCGCGCTATCCGATGCAACATAGTGCTTCGAAGTGCTGTCCGCTAGCCGATACCGGCCTGGTCCAGGCGTTCGAACATTCGTCAACCACCACCAGGAGCCAGACCCATGAAATCTAAGATCGCTGAAGAATACGTCCACATCCCCGACCTCGCTTGGATTGACTTTCCGGCCGGTTTG
>JBBAPY010000155.1:0-7403 GCA_040400635.1 Rhodoferax sp. | reverse complement strand
TTGCGGGAATCGGACCCGCGACCTCTCCCTTACCAAGGGAGTGCTCTACCACTGAGCCAAATGGGCGCAAACGCCGGCAACCGCTGGCGATTTTTCTTACAAACTTCAACAGGGGCGCTGCGTGCAACGCCCGGCATTCCATGGAGCGGGGTAGGAGAATCGAACTCCTCGCTTTAGCTTGGAAGGCTAAGGTATTACCACTATACGAACCCCGCACAGAGCAAGCACTGGTGGAGAGGGCTGGATTCGAACCAGCGTACTCGTAAGAGGGCAGATTTACAGTCTGCTGCCATTAACCACTCGGCCACCTCTCCAAACGTGAGCCCGCGATTATGCCACGGTATCGACTCGATGGACAAGCCAAGCCCTTAAACCAAAACGTTGGCGTATATCCTCAGTCTTGCCGGTGTTCGGCGCACCATTTTTGTGCACGAGAGAAATGTCCGCAGCCGATAAATGGCGCTGGACTGCGCAGCGCGGACAAAGGCGAAGGGTGATTGGCGCTCAGCACCAGGTGACGGCTTTCATCGATCAGACTGCGTTTTTTATGCGCCGCAGCACCCCAGAGCATGAAAACGACGCTCCGGGAGCTGGCCGAAACTTGCGCGATCAAGGCGTCGGTCAAGGCTTCCCAGCCTTTTCCTTGGTGGCTATTGGCCAGGCCTTCCTCCACTGTCAGGCAGGTATTCAGGAGCAAAGTGCCCTGTTGCGCCCACGCAACAAGGCTGCCGCCGGGCACCGGCATGGCGGGCCAGGGTTCGCCCAAGTCGCGCTGGCGTTCTTTGAAAATATTGCGCAGGGATGGGGGCAGCGCCTGACCTGGTGCCACGGAAAAAGCTAAGCCCTCGGCCTGGCCGCGCCCATGATAAGGGTCTTGCCCCAATATGACGGTATGCACTGCATGCAAAGGCGTCAGCTCCAAAGCCCGCAGCGGCTGCGGCGGAAATATCACCGCGTTTTTATCTATGCGGCGCTTCAAAAAAGCAAGCAACGCTAGGCCCTGGGCGCCCTTGAAAAAGTGATCGACCACCGGGCGCCAGTCCGTCCCAACCGGCCAGTCACCCGGGTCGGATGTCTGCAAAAATGCCTTGGCGGCTTCCTCGGGAAATAAATCCACGCACTCAGCCGAACAAGGCGGCCAGGGCCAGGCCGGGGTCCGGGGCGCGCATAAAAGCTTCCCCCACCAAAAACGCATTCACGCCAGCGGCGCCCATGCGCAACACATCGTCGCGTTGCAAGATGCCGCTTTCGGTCACCACCAAGCGATCGGCGGGCACCATGCCGCGCAGCTGCAAGGTGGTCTCCAGCGAAACTTCAAAGGTTTTGAGGTTGCGGTTGTTGATACCAATCAACCGCGTCTTAAGCCGTAATGCGCGCTCCATTTCCGGCTGGTCATGTACTTCGACCAGCACCGCCATATCCAAACTGAGGGCGATGCCTTCAAGATCCTGCATTTGCGCATCGCTCAGGCAGGCGGCGATCAACAGCACGCAATCGGCACCCATGGCGCGCGACTCGTAAATTTGGTAGGCATCAACCATGAAGTCTTTGCGCAGCACCGGCAGGTGGCAGGAGGCGCGGGCTTGCTTGAGGTAATCCACGCTGCCCTGAAAAAACTGCACATCGGTGAGCACCGACAAGCAGGCCGCTCCATGCTCGGCATAGCTTTGGGCAATGTCGGCGGGAATAAAGTCCTCGCGCAACACGCCTTTGGACGGGCTGGCCTTTTTCACTTCAGCAATCACAGCTGGTTTGCCTGCAGCAATCTTGGCGCGCAGGCTGCCTTCAAAGTCGCGCGTGAGGACGCGCGAGTGCGCGTCGGCTCGCACCGCCTCCAGCGGTTTTCGCTTTTGCGCTGCTGCGATCTCTTCGCGCTTGACCGCTACGATCTTGTCCAGAATGTCACTCATTGCTACTTTCGTGCAGCCGCGGCCGCAATAGGGTTCGATGCAATCATGGCCTTACTGCGCCGACTCAAGCGCCGGCTACCTCAAAGGTTTTGGAAAATGCAACCAGGGCCTGCATTTTCGCCTTGGCCTGACCCGAGGCAATCACGGCGCGTGCCCGCTCAATACCTGCGGCCATCGTGTTGGTCACATTTGCCGCATACAAAGCGACACCGGCATTCAGGGCCACAATATCACGCGCGGCGCCGGGCTGGTTGTCCAGCACCGACATCATCATGGCCATGGACTCCTGGGCGGTTTCCACCCGCAGGGCACGGTTACTGGCCATGACCAGGCCAAAGTCTTCCGGGTGGATTTCGTACTCGGTGATCTGCCCGTCACGCAACTCGCCGACCAGTGTGGCTGCACCCAGGCTCACTTCATCCAGGCCGTCGCGGCCATAGACCACTACGGCATGCTCAGCTCCCAGGCGCTCCAAGGCGCGCACCTGAATACCGACTAAATCGGCATGGAAAACGCCCATCAGAATATTAGGCGCAGAGGCCGGGTTGGTGAGCGGCCCTAGGATGTTGAAGATAGTTTTAATACCTAGCTCGCGCCGCACCGGACCGACGTTCTTCATCGCCGGATGGTGATTGGGCGCAAACATAAAGCCGACGCCGTGGGTCTCTATGCATTGGGCAATCACAGCGGGAAGTAAATTGATATTGAGGCCCAGCGCTTCGAGCACATCGGCGCTACCGCTTTTGCTGCTAACGCTGCGCCCGCCGTGTTTGCTGACTTTGGCACCCGCAGCGGCAGCCACAAACATGGAGCAGGTGGAGATGTTGAAGGTGTGCGAGCCATCGCCGCCCGTGCCCACGATGTCCACCAAATGTTTTTTATCCGCCACTTCCACCTTGGTGGAAAACTCCCGCATCACCTGCGCCGCTGCAGTAATTTCGCCAATCGTTTCTTTCTTCACGCGCAAGCCGGTAATCAGGGCCGCCATTATGACCGGCGACATCTCCCCCGACATGATTTGGCGCATCAAATGCAGCATTTCGTCATGGAATATCTCGCGGTGTTCGATCGTACGCTGCAGAGCTTCCTGCGGCGTGATTTTGGTGGGGACAGCGGGGATGGGGGACATTGTGAAACTCCTAAGACGAAGAAGGCGCATCCGAAAGCGCCAGTTGAATACCAAAAGCCATAAACATGCAGGCCGCTACACCGTCAAGCACACGCAAGGCCGACTGCACCAGCGCGACGCGGCGCGCCATCGAAGCAGCACCCCAGGCGTAGGCGCCGCTTACCAGCAAGCCATTGACCGTGAACAAAATACCCAGCGCCAAAAAGTACAGCGGCTTCTCGGTGGTATCGGCGGGAATGAACTGCGGCACAAAAGCAAGAAAGAAAAGCGCCACCTTGGGGTTGAGCACATTGGTGCCGAAGCCTTGCAAAAAAATACTGCGCGCTCCCATTGTGGGCTGCACTAAAGTGTTGGCAAAAAAGAACTGCGGAGCGGGCGCCAGCGCAGAACGCAAAAGGCCCCAAGCAACGTACAAAAGATACGCAGCGCCCATCCACTTGAGCATGGCAAAGGCCTGGTTGGAACCTGCCAGCAATGCACTAAGGCCCCAAGCCCCGGCGCTAACATGCACCAGGCAACCCGCCGCCACACCCAATCCGGCAAAACACCCAGCGCGTGCGCCACCACGCAAAGCATGGCGCACCACGAGCAGCACATCAGGCCCGGGCGTCAGGTTGAGCACAATGCCCGCCAGTGTGAACAAAACAAGGTGATGGCTTTGCATGGTGCGAAGCGTGGGCGCTGCGGGATTAAGCCTTGAAGAAACTGCGAATAGCCCCGATGGCTTTTTCCACACCTGCGCCATCCACATCCAGATGGGTGACAAAGCGCAAACGGTAAAGACCGGTGGCACGCACACCGCTTGCCTGCAAGTGAGCCATCAAGGCCGCCGACTGCTGGCGCGCTGCGCCTTGCAAATCCACGAAAACAATATTGGTCTGCGGCGCTTCTACCGCCAGGCCTTCCATCCCCTGCAGGCCTTGGGCCAGGCGTTTTGCCAGTGCATGGTCATCGGCGAGTCGCTCGATATGGTGGTCTAGCGCATACAGGGCCGCCGCGGCCAGTACGCCGGACTGACGCATACCACCGCCGAGCATTTTGCGTACCCTATGCGCCCGGCTAATGAATTCGCTACTGCCGCACAAAGCCGAGCCCACCGGTGCGCCCAAGCCTTTGCTGAAACACACCGACACGCTGTCAAAACACTGCGCAATACGACGCGCCTCCAATGGCGCTGTGCTACCTAGCGCCGCCGCTTGCGCCACAGCTGCATTGAACAAGCGCGCACCGTCCAGGTGGCGGTACAAGCCCTTGTCCTGTGCCAGCTGGGTGGCCGATTGCACATAGTCCAAAGGCAGCAACTTACCACCCAGTGTATTTTCAAGACACAGGAGGCGCGACTTGGCAAAGTGCGCGTCATCGGGTTTGATGGCATCCTCAATGTCTTGCAAATCCAAGCTGCCGTCAGTTTGGTTTTGTAAAGGCTGCGGCTGCACGCTGCCCAAGACGGCGGCGCCACCGCCTTCCCAGCGGTAGCAATGCGCTAACTGGCCGACAATATATTCATCACCGCGCGCGCAATGGGCCATGATGCCGCACAAATTGCTTTGGGTTCCGGTGGGCACAAACAGCGCAGCCTCAAAGCCCAGCATGCCAGCAATGCGCTCCTGCAAAGCATTCACCGTGGGGTCGTCGGCGAACACATCATCGCCCAAGGGCGCGGCCATCATGGCGGCCCGCATTGCGGCAGTAGGCTGAGTCACCGTGTCGCTGCGCAAATCAACAAAGGGGGTCATACTGAAAACGTCCTGATGGTGGTTCAAAGGTCGGCCATCTTATCGGAGCGCCTTGGTGCGGGCGCTACTGCAAAAAATTGCGCAACATCGCATGGCCATGCTCGGTAAGTATGCTTTCCGGATGGAATTGCACACCTTCCATGCGTACCTCTGCCGCTAAGCCGGTGTGGCGCACGCCCATGATTTCGCCATCCTCGGTCCAGGCCGTCACTGCCAACTCTTTGGGGCAACTTGCGCGGTCGATGGCCAGCGAGTGGTAGCGGTTCACAGTAAAGCGCTCTGGCAGACCGGCAAAAACGCCTTCGCCGGTGGTCTGGATGACACTGGTTTTTCCATGCATCAATTGCCGTGCCCGCACAATATTTCCGCCCAGCGCCGCGCCTATGCTTTGGTGGCCCAGGCACACGCCCAAAATAGGCAACTTGCCCATGAAATATTGAATGGCCACCACCGAAATACCGGCCTCTGCCGGGGAGCACGGACCTGGCGAAATCACCAAACGGTCGGGCGCGCGATCCGCGATACCTTGCAGGGTGATTTCATCGTTACGAAACACTTCCACCTGGGCACCTAGTTCGCCAAAGTACTGGACGATGTTGTAGGTGAAGCTGTCGTAGTTATCGATCATCAATAGTTTCATACATCCTCCGTTTGGCATTTACGGCATGTTCCGTTCGCCCGGGTCATTCCAGTCCCTCTTCCACCAATTCGGCGGCGCGTAAGAGGGCGCGCGCTTTGTGTTCTGTCTCGGCCCATTCCAGCTCGGGCACGCTATCGGCCACCACGCCGGCGGCAGCCTGCACGTACAAGGTCTGGTTCTTCACAATGCCGGTGCGGATGGCAATGGCCACATCCATATCGCCTGCATAACTGAGGTAACCGCAGGCCCCGCCATAGATGCCGCGCTTGACCGGCTCCAACTGGTCAATTAACTCCATGGCGTGCACCTTGGGCGCGCCGGTCAAAGTGCCCGCAGGAAAAGTCGCCTTGAGCACGTCCATGCTTTGCATTGCGGGCTTTAAGACACCTTCGACATTGCTCACTATATGCATCACATGGCTGTAACGCTCCACGCAAAACGCATCGGTCACTTTGACGCTACCCGTCTGCGCAATGCGTCCTATGTCGTTGCGCGCCAGATCAATCAGCATGACATGTTCGGCGCGCTCTTTGGGGTCGTTCACCAGCTCTTCTTCCGCCGCTTTGTCCAGTTCGGGCGTGGCGCCGCGCGGGCGTGTCCCCGCCAGCGGACGGATGGTTACTTTGGTCTGGCCGTCGGCAATTTCCTGGCGCACCAAAATTTCCGGGCTGGCGCCGATCACATAAAAATCGGGCGCGCCGTCCGCCGTGGCGCCGCTGAAGTTGTAGTAATACATATAGGGGCTGGGGTTGAGCGAGCGCAAAGCGCGGTACAAACTCAGCGGCGACTGGGTGTATTTTTTCTTGATGCGCTGGCCGACCTGCACTTGCATAAAGTCGCCACCGGCAATCAACTCCTTGGCCTTTCGCACAGCAGCCAGATAATCCTCTTTAGAAAAATCACGTACCGCTGCTTGCGGTGGGCTGGGCACTACCGCCGGTATTTGCACCGCTTGCACCAGCTTGGCTTTGAGTGCGGCCAGGCGCGCACTGCCTTGCACATAGGCATCGGGCACGGCCGGGTCCACATAAACCATGAGGTGCAATTTGCCCGACAGGTTGTCAATCACTGCCAGCTCTTCGCATTGCAAGAGCAAGATGTCTGGGCAGCCGATTTCATCGGGCGGGCAACTGGCCTCTAACTTCTTCTCTATATAGCGCACCGCGTCGTAACCAAAATAGCCCGCCAAGCCGCCGCAAAAACGCGGCATGCCCGGCCGCAACGCCACTTTGAAGCGCTGCTGGTAGGCGGCAATAAAGTCCAGCGGATTGCCCGCTGCACTTTCCACCACCACGCCATCACTCAGCACTTCGGTCCTCGCTCGAGCCCCGAAGCCACTGCTGCGCAACAAGGTGCGTGCCGGCAGGCCGATAAAACTAAAACGGCCAAAACGCTCGCCGCCCACCACCGACTCCAGCAAAAAGCTGTAGGGTGCGTCGCCGGTCAATTTCAGATAAAGCGAAAGCGGCGTCTCCAGGTCGGCGAAAGCCTGGGCCGTCAAGGGGATGCGATTAAATCCCTGGCGCGCCAGGGCGTAAAACTCTTCTTTGGTCGTCACAATAGTTCACCTTCCCGAATACTTAGGTACAGCGCGGCCCGGACGTGGTATCTGCCACAAACGCCGGGAAAAGGCGCTGGCCGCAGGCGCGGCGCGATCAATCAAACAAAAGGGGGAGAGGTGCGCAAAAGTCCCGCGCAAAGCGCTAAGGGATCAAACCGGCAGCGAAGACCAGGACCGGCGCATAGCAGTACGGGTACGCCAGGGCCAGGCTCCCCGGTCGCTACGACCTGTGATGCTATTGCGGTGAATGAACATGGGCTTGAGTGTAGCAAAGGCTCTGCAAGGCCAAAAACACTAAACGCCGCGCGCGCGCTCCGCGTGAAACTGCGCCGCAAAAACGCCAAAGCGTCCGGCCTCCAAGGCATCGCGCACTTGCTGCATCAGGTGCAGGTAGTAGTGCAGGTTGTGGATGCTGGCCAGCATAGGC
>JBBAPY010000154.1:0-7431 GCA_040400635.1 Rhodoferax sp. | reverse complement strand
AAAACGTGTCCATCGTAGACAACGTGGGCAAGCTCATGACCGATGCCGCCTCCGATGCGGCCATGGGCCTGAACGCCACCCAGTCCAAATACAAGCAATCACTAGAAGACCTGTACCGCCAGCGCGTGCTGGAAATTTTGGTGCCCATCGTGGGCGATGCCAATGTGCGCTCGCAGGTGAACCTGAACATCGACTTCAGCCAAACCGAGACCACCTCCGAAGACTTTGACCCCACAGGCAAAGGCGCTAAGACGCGTTCTGAAATAACCAGCGAAGACCGCAACAGCGCCAAGGAAGCCGCCGGCATTCCAGGCACTTTGGCAAATACCGCACCACCTGCACCCACCACCACCTTGAATACGGCCGCCACGCCGGCCACTGCCACCGATGAGCGCAGCACCGTGGCCGCACGCGCCACCCGCAATTACGAGTTCGACCGGCAGGTGCGCCATACCAAAGCCGCCTCGGGTGGTATCCAGCGTGTGAGCGTGGCCGTGGTCATCAATGAGCGTCCACCCATCGCCCAACCCAAGAACGATAAAGGCGAGGACCAGCCGCCCAAACCCAACCCCTATACTCCCGAAGAGTTGGAACGCATTCAGCAGTTAGTACGTGGCGTGGTCGGATTTGACGAGGCCCGCAAAGACGTAGTGAGCGTGATTCCGGCCAAGTTCGAGCCTGATGCCCCCATAGATTTGTCGATTCCCTGGCACAAAGACGAAGCGGTCTTGACCAACCTCAAGTCTGCGCTGCTGGGACTCATGTTTGTGGCCTTCCTGATGGCAGTGGTACGCCCTGTCGTGGTCCACATGATGGAGCGTGACAAGCAAGCCGCCGTGGATGCTGCCGAGAGAGTCCAACTGGCACAGGAAGAGGCCCTGGCACTGGAACGTGCGCAGTCCGAGGAAGCGGCAGCGGCGGGCGCCGAACCTGGCGAGCCATCGGCGGCCGAGACACTAGAAGAGATGAAGGCGAAGATGAAGGCCAAGAAGTCCGGCATCTCCGCCGAGATGATGGACACGGCCAACACCTACGACGACAAAGTGGCCCTGATCCGCATGATTGTGGGCGACGACTCGGCCCGCGTGGCCAGCGTGTTGAAGAACATGATCAAGCCCAATTAAGGGGCTGTGAAGAAATAGATTTCTGGGAACTAAAGCACTATGGCAGACAACGACAACAAAGCAAGCGGCGCTGCGGGCTACAGCGACGCACTACGCCGCGAGATGTCGGAGTTGACCGGCACGCAGCGCGCTGCTGTGCTCATGCTGCTATTGGGCGAAGAGCAGGCGGCCAACATCATCCGCTTTCTCAGTCCCAAAGAAGTACAGGGTTTGGGCGCAGCCATGGTGCAAGTGGCCGAACTATCGCAAGAGGCTGTCAATGCCGTACTGGACGAATTTTTGGCGGAAATCAAACGCCAAACCAATCTGGGCCTGGGCACATCGGACTACGTGGACAAGGTATTTCGCCGCGCTTTAGGCGACGACAAAGCCGCCTCGGTGCTGGGCCGCATCAACCCCGGCCACGGCAGCAAAGGTCTGGAAATATTGACCTGGATGGACGCGCGCTCGATTGCCGACATGATCCAGGCCGAACACCCGCAAGTGGTGGCGATTATTCTTTCTGTGTTGGAAACCGGCGTTGCCGCGGAAGTATTGAATTTTCTGCCACCCGATGCGCGCGCCGAAATCATGCAACGCGTGGCCAGCCTAGAGCAAGTCCAGCCTTCGGCCATGGACGAGCTAGAGGCGATCATGAAAAAGCAGTTCTCCACCAACTCTTCTTCCAAGTCCTCCAGTCTGGGCGGCGTCAAGGCGGCAGCCAATATATTGAACCAGACCAAAACAACCTTGGAAGCCGCCGTCATGAGCGGACTGCGCGAAATCGATCCGGACCTGATGCAACAGATTCAGGACAATATGTTCACCTTCGAGAACCTGGTGAGTGTGGACAACAAGGGCATTGCCAAAATCATGGCCAACGTGGAGCCCGACTTGATGATGAAGGCCCTCAAAGGCGCCAGCGAAGCAGTCAAAGAAAAATTCCTGGGCAGTATGTCCGAGCGCGCACGTGGCATGTTCCGCGACGATATGGAAGCGCTGCCTCCGATGCGCCTGTCCGACGTGGAGACCGCACAAAAAATGGTCATGCGCGCAGCACGCAAACTGGCAGATGCCGGCGACTTGGTGCTAGGCGGCGGTGCCGACTATGTCTAACACGGCGCAAGCCGAAACGCGCAAACCCGAGGTCCGCCCCGCGCGGGTCTGGCAACCTACCGACCTACTGCACCCGATTGCCCCCGAGGGCGGTTTTTTGCCCAACCCCTGGAAGCCCACCCAAGCAGCGGGCTTTGACCCACAAGGTTTTGCGACCCCGGTACTGGACCTGCAAGCCATAGCCCGCGAGGCTGCAGCCAAGGCCGCAACAGCGCAAGCTGCCGATAGCCCAGAGGGCGATGCGCAAGACCTATCGAACGAAACTGCCCATGGCGCAGCAAGTAGCCCAACTGGCGACGGCCAAGGTGGCGATGGTGGGGACACAGTTCCAGATTCGAAGGCATCGGACAGTCCATCCGCCCAAGGCGCAGCAACACCCCCACCCATCGACGCCCAGGCACTAGAAAAAGCCCGCCAAGAAGGCCATGCCCAAGGCATGGAAGAGGCACGTACCCAACTTCAGGCCCAGGCGCAAAGCGAGGCCCAGGCGCAATTGGGCCAGGACCATGCGCTCGTAGAAAAATTACAAGCCGCTCTGTCCGATCTGCAACAAAGCCCGCAAAGTTTCTTTGAGCCCCTCAAACGCCTGTCTCTGCACTTAGCCGAGCAACTGGTGTTAGCCGAGTTGCAGCTCGATGGCAGCGCCATTGAGCGCCTGGTGCAGCGCTGTGTGGACGATTTGGGGCAGCACGACGAATCCATGGTGACGGTGCATCTGCACCCCAGCGATGTCGAACGCCTACAAAGTATGCGCGAGCGCACCGGGCTCAATGAAGGCTCGTCCCTGCGCCTGCAAGCGGACGAAAGCCTGCTACCCGGCAGCGTGCGCGCCAGCGCCAATGACGCTAACGTGGAAGACTTGATCGCCGAGCGCCTGAGCACTCTGGCACGCGGCCTGCAGATAGACGCGCCGCGCTGGAGCGCGCAAACTGCATTTAGCGCCGAGCGCATGGCCGCCGACCGCCTGCCCGGCAGCCGTGTGGAAGACGCGCAGCCACGCATGGCCGCAGCCGCCCCCTATGCTCCCATGGCGACCACACACACTTCGACAGTGGACGAGGTGCAGGATGCACCTATGCCCACGCATGCGCCATCGGGCTATGACACGGTAGCGGCCATCGATGAGATTTTGAACGACGAAAACCATGTTTGACTTTGGGGCTGATGTCAGCCAAGCGATCCCCAACCTGCACAGCAAATTGCCGCAGCGTAGCGGCACGCTGGTGCGCCTGGTCGGCCTGCGCTTGGAAGCGCGCGGCATCATGGCGCCCATTGGCGCCTGCTGCGAAGTGGTGGGCTTGAGCGGCCAACGCATAGAAGCCGAAGTGGTCGGTTTTGCCGACAAAACCATTTACCTGATGCCTTTTTCCGAGCCTACGGGTATCGGCCCGGGTGCCACCGTGCGCGTATTGAGCGACAGTGGCCATGCATTGCTGGGCGAGGAATTGCTGGGCCGCGTTATTGACGCCCAAGGCGAAGCGCTCGATGGCCGCCCCAAACCGGCCTGCACCACCAAGCTGGGCTTGCTGGGCTTGCCTATCAACCCCATGGAACGCGGCCCGATTGACCGGGTGCTGGACGTGGGCGTAAAAGCCATTAACGGATTATTGACACTGGGGCGCGGCCAGCGCGTGGGCCTGGTGGCCGGATCGGGCGTGGGCAAAAGTGTGCTCTTGGGCATGCTCACACGCTTTACCAAGGCCGACGTGGTGGTGATCGGCCTGATCGGCGAGCGCGGTCGCGAAGTGCAGGCCTTTATCAACGAAACCCTAGGCCCTGAAGGCCTGGCCAAAGCGGTGGTCATCGCCGCTCCGGCCAATGTCTCGCCGGTCTTGCGCCTCAAGGGCGCACACCTGACGCATGTGGTGGCTGAGTATTTTCGCGACCAGGGCAAAGACGTGTTGATGCTGGTGGACAGTCTGACCCGCGTCGCCCACGCACAACGTGAAATCGGCCTGGCCATTGGCGAGCCGCCCACTTCCAAAGGCTACCCGCCTTCGGTATTTGCGCTCTTGCCCAATTTGATTGAACGCGCCGGCGTGGGCCGCCACGGCATTGGCTCCATCACCGCCATCTACACCGTGCTAGCCGAGGGCGACGACGGCAACGACCCGATCGTGGACATCGCCCGCGCCTCGCTGGACGGGCAGGTCATGCTCTCGCGCAAACTGGCGGACGCTGCGCACTACCCGGCCATTGACCTGACCGGTTCGATATCGCGTGTGATGCAAAACCTGCTGGCGCCCACCGACTTGAAACTGGCCAACCGCTTTAGGCGCCTGTGGTCGCTGTATCAACAAAACGTGGACCTGATCCAGGTCGGCGCTTATCAGCCGGGCACGAACGGCGAGATTGACCAGGCTATTGCCTTGCGCTCGGCCATGGAAACCTTTTTGCGCCAGGACATGTATACCGGCATTGACGAAAGTCAGACCCGCGCGGATGTGCGTGTGCTGATGGAGCAATAGCCATGCAAGTACGCGCCTGCTGGTCCGCGCTGGAGAACAAAGCCGAGCGCAAAATCACGCGCATCCATGAGGACAAGGCGCGCGCACAAGAGCTGCGCCAGTCGCTGCTCGCCAGCCAGGCCAAGTTGGAAAAGATGTACCAGGAGTACTACGAAAAAAACGCGGCCAATAGCAGCTACAAAGGCATGACCGACGCCATGAACCAGCGCCAGTTCATGTCCCAGCTGTTGAATTTACGCGAGCGCGTGAAGAGTGATATTGAGCGTTCTGAAACGCATTTGACTACGCTGGCGCACCACCTGGTGCTGGCCGAAACCGAACGCCTGAAGATGCAAACGCTGACAGAAAACGACCGCCTGGCCGTTGCCAAATTTGTCGAAAAACGCGAGCAATCGCGCATGGATGAGTTAGGCGTGATGCAATTTAACCGGGCTCAGGCGTCATGAACCCTTCAGGCGGCTTGCGCTGGCATTGGAAAGCATGGCGCAGCCAAGGCCTATGGGAGCCGACCTGCCAGGACATCGCCACCTGGTTGGCAGAAAAGCCGCCCGCCCAGCGCAGCGAATTACTGCTGATCGGTGCCAGCGCCGGCTGGATGATGTCCAGCGCCTGGCTGGCAGGATTTCGCAAAGTCACCACTTACGATATCGACCCCCTGGCCGGTCCACTGTTTCGTTGGCGCCATGGCAAATCCTTAGCTGCATCGGGCACCGAGTTATTGTGCGAACGCGGCGATGCGCTCAACCAATTGGGCGAGGTACTGCAAGCACACCGCCAGGCCTTGGTATTGTTTGACAACGTGCTGGGCCAAATTCGCTTTCACCACCCCGACGTGGACGAGGCCAGCCACCGCATCGCCAGCATCCGGCGCCGACTGCGCGGTCGGCACTGGGGCAGCATCCATGACGCCTATTCCGGTCCGGTGCGCACGCCGGTATCGCGTCGCGCCCACACCCCCATGATGCGCAGCGAACAGCTGCCAACTCCCGTTGCTAAGGCCAACAAGCGCAGCGACCAGCAAGCGCCGCAGCGCGCCGCCTTTGCCGCCTTTGGCAGCCAGCTTGATGCCGATGGCGCGTGGCTGGACCACCTTACCGGCGACCTTTTCCCGCCGGGCACGCAGGTCAGCCATATTGCCTGGCCGCACCTGGACGATTACTGCCACTGGCTGCAAGCCGCATGGGTAGCGCCGCAATGACCATGCGATCCAATTTACCTGCATCGCCAGCGCGCTGGCGTCTGCTCGGCGTAAGCCGGATATTTGCCATCGCAGCCTTGATGCTCGCCGCTTGTGGTGGCGTGCCCGAGGAACCGCTGGTCAACCCACCGGTAAGCAACGTAAGCGAACCGGCCCCACCCGCGCCGCCTGCAACCGTTTTAGCCGGCCTGTACAAGGGGACCTTGGACAGTAACCCGAGCCGCGAATTTTTGGCACTCGTAGTGCCCGATGTCGGTAAAAATGTGCATGTCTATGGCTGGTATTACAACGCCATTGATCTACATCTGGCGCATCTCTACGAAGGTCAGCTGGAACTGGGCATCGAGGGCAATGCGGCCAATGTGCCGCAGAGTTGGCGGGTCATCGAAGGGGTCAATAGCTACCCGGCAAACGCCAGTGTCTCGGCTTCATCGCTAAAACAATTGTTAGCCAAGCTGTCCATTACCCGAAGCAGCGTCAGCAGTTACACCTTAAGCGCTGAGGCTTTGCCCCAAGCGGGCTATGACGTCAAGACAAGTCCGATGGACCTCAGCAATAGCAGTTGGAACGGACATTGGTCAAGCAGAAACGACACGGCAATGGGTCGGCTGCAATTTGGGTCCAACGGCACACCAGATGTATCCGGCACCAATTGGCCATGCTTTAGTGGGAACGCGCCGCTTACCTGGAAATGGACGCCCCAACCATTGAATTACTTCAAGGTGACACTTTCCCTAGGTTCAATAACATCGTGTCAATGGGAAAAACAAACGCTGGAAGGCGTAGCGACGGTATCTACGCAAAACGGCGTCTATCAATTAGATATGATGCTGTTAGACGGCAAGGGCGCCGGAATTTCTTACCGTGGAACACGTTGAAAGTGCCGCGGTGATTCAAGATTCCGGTTTTCATGCCGATAAAAGAGCAATAAGTCCGCCGGTTTTTTCCCGGCGCCACGGCTTGGCGCGCATCGTTGAAGTGTCTACTTTTCACACTAAATATCCGAAAGAACAGCTATGAAAAGAATCCTGTTGGAAGTATTTTTGGTCGCTGCCCTGATAGGCGCTGGCGTATTTGGTTTTATGAACCAAAAACAAGCGGCCTCGTCCAAGGCCAAGATTACCGAGCTGACTGCGGCGGCCGAAGCGGCTGAGAAATCCGTCAAAGAAAAAGAGGAAAGCCTCAAAGCCGCCGAGGAGGAAATGCATGCCTTGCAGGAGGAAATGGCGCCCCTGGAAGAAAAAACCAATCAACTTGACGCTGTCAAAGCTGCCCTGGCCAGCGGCTCAACCTTGAGTGATTTGGAAAATGCGTACAAGAAAGAGAAAAACCTCTCCGCAGAACGCCAGGCTGGCTTAGGCGCACTGCGCATGCTGACCAAGGGCGCTGAAGATCCTGGCGCGCTCGAAGCTTTCCGTAAGGCGCTGCAATTGTCCGAACTCGGGGACCGCAAGAACACGATTTGCGCGGCCCAATTAGGCCTGTTAGCTGCCGGGGAAAAAATCAAGGTCATGTCCGACTGCCTGCCCAAGTCTGAAAAAGCTGG
>JBBAPY010000153.1:0-7524 GCA_040400635.1 Rhodoferax sp. | reverse complement strand
CTGCTCCAGACAATCTGACTTGCCAGCCGAAAATGCGCAGGAGCTAAACAGTAATGCAGGCGCCGGTGGGCGACTTGATGCAGGTCAATTTTTAATGCGGAAGTGGGAAAGTCGCTTCAATGCGTCGCTTTAGGGTGGCTCGGAGCTTGGCAAAAGCCTTGGTTTGCGACTGTAAGCGCCAAATATTTCCCTAGCGCCAAGCCCTGCAAAACCCTCGGCTCAGTGAATTCGGCCAACTTGCCGGCAACGCATAACCTTCAGTTTCTTAAGGCTTTTTAAGTAACAAATTTTGGTTATCATGCCGCCGCGTTTCTATTACTTATCCTAATTAATTTACTCGTTGGAGCCGAATATGATGAAATTGAAGAATACTGCGTCCGCGTATGCACCCGTATGCTGCGGCGATATGCTAAGTAAAGCCAATTCCCGCCGGGAATTTATGCGCCTGGCCGGTGGAGCGGTTTTATTCAGTTCTTTCGGCATGCTGTCCGCCGGCGTTCAGGCAGCCTCGGGCAACTATGAGGCGATGGTCCTATCCTGCATCGATCCCAGGTTTCAGGACTTGGTCAATAAAAAGCAGGCCAGCGACGGTTTGAGCGGCAAATACAGTGCGTTTACTATCGCCGGCGCATCCATTGGCGTAGTCGCCCCTGCATTCAAAGAATGGAGCAAGACCTTTTGGGAAAACCTCGGCGCTTCTATACAACTGCACAATATTAAAAAAGTGATTGTGGTCAACCACCGTGATTGCGGCGCAGCAAAAATTGCTTATGGGGAAGCCAAAGTGGCTAACCCGGCGGTGGAAAAAGAAACCCATAAAGAAGCATTGCTGGAATTTCGCCGCCAATTGAGCGAGAAGTTCCCCGCGCTGGGTACGCAGTTAGGCCTGATGGCCCTGGACGGGACATTGGAGACTTTTTCTTAAGTCGATCTTTGCCTGTACCGCAAAAGCTCCCGAAAGGGAGCTTTTTTAATTTCTTGCCGAAGCACAATTTAGGCAAGGCATAAAAATCACAAGCCCCCGTAAATGGCGCTTGCGCCAATTCGACGTAGCACAAGACGCGCAAGGTCTTTCAACAATAGCGCAGTACGCACACCTAGCAATAGCCAAGGATGTCGGAGGCGACGCGCTCCAAGACCGGCGTCCATGACCTGTCACTGCCCTGTCTGTACAGCCTGGCGCTGGGGTACCAGGGACTATCGTCTCGATCGAGCATCCAGCGCCAGTCGGGTGCGTAGGGCAGCAGTATCCAAGTCGGTTTACCTAGTGCGCCAGCCAGATGGGCCACGCTGGTATCGACTGAAATAACCAGTTCCACCATATCGCACAAGGCTGCGGTATCGGAAAAGTCTTGGATATGCGCACCAAAAAAGCGAATCGGATTGGCTTGCATCGCATCCTGGTCTGCAGGCCGCAGCTCCTTTTGCAAACAGATGTACTCGAGGCCAGGGGGTAGGTAGGGCAGTAAGGCCTTCAAGGTCAAACTGCGTTGCAGGTCGTCTCTATCGCGCACATTGCCGCTCCACACCAAACCAACGCGCGGCTTGCTTGGCGGCCCTAAGTGGCGCTGCCAAAATTCACGCCTGGCTGCGGTGCTGGCCAGATAGGGCGACAGGCTAGGTATATTGGCAAGCCGCGTTTGAAACGCAAGCGGCAAACTGAGCAAGGGGCAGTGGTAGTCAAAATGCGGTAAGGCCGACCCTTTTTCAAACAGCTGCTTTGTGCCTTCCAGCGTTTCAAACAAGGTCATCAATGGCCGTGGAACTTCCAGTAATACCTTCGCGCCCAGGGCTGTGACTTCGCGCGCGAAGCGGCAAAACTGAATGCTGTCGCCCAATCCTTGTTCGGCGTGCAAAAGCACAGTCCGTCCATTGAGGGGTGCATCGCCCAGCCAAAGCGGCTGAGGAAAGTCGCGTTTGCGCGAGCTAAATGCGTCCCGCCGCCAACGCCATTCATAGAACTTCCAGCCCTGCGCAAAATCACCACACAGCAGCAATTCAATGGATTTGTTCCAGTAGGCATCCGCATAATCCGGGCTGCAGGCTATGGCGGCGTCATAGCTTTCTATGGCCTGCGTGCTGCGCTGTAGCTCCTGCAATGCAAGGCCACGGTTATTGAAAGCATGGGCCCTGTCCCCGTCGGCCTGCAGCGCAATCGCCGTGTCGTAACTTGCAAGGGCCGCTTCAAACCGCCCTAATGCGCGCAAGGCATTGCCCAGGTTGTAATGCGCCTGCGCAAACCCCGGCTGTGCAGCGATTGCATGGGCATAGCTTTGCGCCGCATCGTCCCAGCGCAATTGATCTTGCAAGACCACACCCCGGTTATTCCACGCGTGCACATCGCCGGGCTGGAGTTCAATGGCTTTATCGAAATCTAATAGCGCCTCACCCAGACGCCCCGCAGCATGCAAGGCAAGTCCCCGGCTAGAAAAGGCCTGCGCGTAGTCGGCCTTGAGTGCAATCGCCTGACTGAAACTGACAACCGCCTCGTCGTAGCGCTGCAGCTCCTTGAAAGCCAAGCCCAAATTGAGCTGTGCCGAGGCGTTCAGCGGGTTGTTTTGTACCGCTAGGCTGATTAAATCTGCCGCCAAAGCATGGTTGCCTGATTGCATGGCCATAACCCCCAGCATGTGCAATGCATCTGCATGACCGGGCTGCAGTACCAGCATGCGCTCATAGGCGACTTTGGCCTGTTCGAGTTCGCCTTGCTGATGGTGGGCCAGTCCTCGCGCAAATAAGGTGGCCAGTGCGTGAGGGCCTTGCATAGGCTACTTAAGGGCGTCCAAATGCCAGCGGCAAATGGCTTGGGCGTGGCTTGGCGGACATCAACGAATTTTATCGGCCTGGCTTGGATCGGATTACCGTCTTGCGCCAATGGCCCAAATACGAGCGGCCAGTTATGGAAAATGTTTTGAAAGCCCTTAAACTCAGCGCCGGTTTGAATATCCACACTAAAAGGTGTTTATGGCAATTTTCGTGACCGGCGGCGCCGGCTTTATCGGCAGTAATTTTGTCCTCGACTGGCTGGCCCAAAGCGACGAATGCGTGGTCAATCTGGACAAACTGACTTATGCCGGTAATTTGCGCAATCTCGATCCGGTCAAAGACAATGAAAACCATGTTTTTGTGCAGGGCGACATTGGGGACAGCGCCTTGGTATCGGCGCTGCTGGCGCAACATCGGCCCCGGGCCGTACTGAATTTTGCGGCGGAAAGCCATGTGGATAGGTCCATCAGCGGCCCCGCCGAATTTATAGATACCAATATCGTGGGCACCTTCCGCTTATTAGAAGCAGTGCGCAGTTACCGGGCTGGTCTGACGGAACCCGAAGCATCCATGTTCCGGTTTTTGCATGTTTCAACCGATGAGGTCTATGGCTCGCTGCTACCTCAAGAGGCGGCCTTTAGCGAATCGCGGCGCTATGAGCCCAACAGCCCGTATTCCGCCTCCAAGGCCGCCAGCGACCATTTGGTGCGCGCCTACCACCATACCTACGGACTGCCCGTGCTCACCACCAACTGCAGCAACAACTACGGTCCACTGCACTTCCCCGAAAAATTGATTCCGCTGATGATCGTCAATGCCTTGGCCGGCAAGCCCCTGCCGGTGTATGGCGACGGGCAGCAGATTCGCGACTGGCTGTATGTGAAGGACCATTGCGCTGCGATCCGCGTCGTCTTAGACCGCGGCCGCGTCGGTGAAACTTATAACGTGGGCGGCTGGAACGAAAAGGCGAACCTGGACATCGTGCATGCGGTGTGCGCACTGCTGGACGAAATGCAGCCGCGCAGCGACGCTAAGCCCTATGCCGACCAAATCAGCTTTGTCACCGACCGCCCGGGGCATGACCGCCGGTACGCGATTGATGCCCAAAAAATCAGCGAAGAACTGGGCTGGAAGCCGGCCGAAACCTTTGCGACGGGATTACGCAAAACCGTGCGCTGGTATTTAGACAACCCTGAGTGGGTACGGGAAGTCCAGTCGGGCGCTTACCGCGACTGGGTGGCCCAGCAGTACCAAGGCGTGGGCGCAGCCGCATGAAAATTCTGCTTCTGGGCCGCAACGGGCAACTGGGCTGGGAATTACAGCGCAGCCTGGCACCCTTAGGCGAGGTGATAGCCCTTTCAAGCCAAGCGCAAGACAACCCGAACCAGTGCTGTGGCGACTTAGCCAACCTCGAGGGTTTGCGCCAAACCGTTCGTGCACTCGCCCCGGACCTGGTCGTCAACGCGGCCGCTTACACCGCAGTAGATAAAGCGCAAACCGAAACCGAAAATGCATATGCCATCAACGCACGGGCCCCCGCCGTGCTGGCCGAAGAGACCCTGCGCCTTGGTGCCTGGCTTGCGCATTACTCGACCGACTACGTGTTTGACGGCAGTGGCCAGCAGCCCTGGCGCGAGACGGATGCTTGCGCGCCGCTAAGCGTCTATGGGGCCAGCAAGCGCCAGGGCGAGCTGGAAGTCACCATCAACCCCAAGCATCTGATTCTGCGCACCAGCTGGGTTTACGCAGCGCGCGGCAGCAATTTCGCCAAAACCATGCTGCGCCTGGGCGCCGAGCGCGAAGAATTGCGGGTGATTGACGACCAGACGGGTGCCCCCACCGGGGCAGAATTACTGGCCGATGTCAGCGCCATGGCCTTGCGCCAAGCCATGGCGCAGCCGGCACTCGCAGGGCTGTACCACTGCGCGGCAGCCGGGCAGACCAGCTGGCATGGCTATGCCCAATTTGTATTGCAGGAGGCGCGCGCCCTAGGCATGCCGGTCCGAGTCACCCAAGAGCGGCTTGTGCCGATAAAAAGCGCGGATTACCCGGTGGCAGCCCCCCGCCCCTTGAACTCCCGGCTTGATTGCGCCCGGATTGCCGATGTATTTTCGATACATTTGCCATTTTGGGAGTGGGGGGTGCGCCGGATATTGCAGGAAATTGCTATAACTAAAAACCCATGAAAAATACCCAAAATTTAAATCGAAAAGGCATTGTTTTGGCGGGTGGCGCGGGTACCCGTCTCTACCCGGCTAGCCAGGTGGTGAGCAAACAGCTGCTCCCCATTTACGATAAACCCATGATTTATTACCCGCTCAGTACCCTGATGCTGGCGGGTATTCGCGACATTCTCGTGATCTCCACGCCCCAGGATACGCCGCGTTTTTCCCAATTATTGGGTGATGGAAATCAATGGGGCTTGAATCTGCAATATGCAGTGCAAGACAGCCCCGACGGGCTGGCCCAGGCATTCTTGATTGGAGCGTCATTTTTGCAGGACAGCCCCAGCGCGCTGGTGCTGGGTGACAATATTTTCTACGGTCACGATTTTGCTTCGCTACTGCAATCTGCCAAC
The DNA here is from genome assembly GCA_040400635.1 of Rhodoferax sp. Classification (GTDB taxonomy): domain Bacteria; phylum Pseudomonadota; class Gammaproteobacteria; order Burkholderiales; family Burkholderiaceae_C; genus Allorhodoferax. The sequence goes on along the minus strand of JBBAPY010000153.1, from coordinate 2,180 downwards.
CAAAAAACCACCGGAGCCACGGTTTTTGCCTATGCCGTACAGGACCCGGAGCGCTATGGCGTGGTGGAATTCGACACGGCTGGGCGCGCGATCAGTTTGGAAGAAAAGCCCACGGCGCCGAAGTCGCGCTATGCGGTAACCGGCCTGTATTTTTATGACCAGCAGGTGGTGGACCTCGCCAAGCAAATCAAACCTTCACCCCGTGGGGAACTGGAAATCACCGACCTGAACCGCCTGTATTTGCAAGCTGGGCAGCTGGATGTGCAAACCATGGGCCGCGGATACGCCTGGTTGGATACCGGCACCCACGAATCTATGCTGGAGGCGGGCCAATTTATTTATACCGTTGAAAAACGCCAGGGGCTTAAAGTTGCGGCGCCCGAAGAAATTAGCTGGCGCAATCATTGGATCGACGATGCGCAGTTAGAAACACTAGCCGGCACCCTTGGCAAATCAGACTACGGGCAGTATTTGCTACGCCTGCTCAAGGACAAGGTGTACTGATGCGCGTCACGCCTACTGCCATTGCTGACGTTTTGCTTCTGGAGCCGCGGGTATTTGGTGACGCGCGCGGTTTTTTTCTGGAAAGCTATAACGAAAAGGTATTTGCCCAAGCTACCGGCCTGCAAGTGCAATTCGTGCAGGATAACCACTCGCGCTCGCAGCGCCATGTATTGCGTGGTATGCACTTCCAAACTGAAAACCCCCAAGGTAAATTAGTGCGTGTGGTGGCCGGCGCGGTGTTTGACGTTGTTGTCGATATCCGGCCCGACTCCCCGACCTATGGCAGCTGGGTTGGTGAAGCGCTCTCCGTGGACAACCAGCGCCAACTCTGGATTCCTCCCGGTTTGGCCCATGGTTTTTTGGTCCTGTCTGAAAGCGCGGATTTTCTTTACAAAACCACCGAGTATTACCACCCTGCGTCCGAGCGCTGCTTGGCTTGGAACGACCCGATAGTGGCCATTGACTGGCCATTGGGCGACAAGCCCCCCTTGGTTTCAGAGAAAGACGCTAAGGGCTTCCACTTGAACCAGCTTTGAGTGACCCGCAAGCCCTCGCCCGCAGCACTGCACAGAGTAGCTCCATGGCAGTCCTGGGTAGGGTTTTGCTGGCGTCGGGAAAACTGGACAAGGCCGCGGCGCAAAAAGCGCTGAAAAACGCCCTCGTTCATCGTAAAAGCCTGATTGCTGAATTAGTTGATTCCGGTGCCATGCGTCCGCTGAACCTGGCGCAGGTATTGGCCCAGGCCTTCGCCGCACCTTTGCTCGATCTGTCTGCGATCCATCTCGCTGCGCTACCTGACAAACTACTGGACGAGCGAATTTGCAAGGAGTATCAGCTTTTGGTGCTGGGGCAGCGCAACCATGCACTAGTGATAGCCACCGCCGATCCGTCCAACCAGGAAGCGGTCGAAAAAATCAAATTCGCAAGCCAAAGTCATGTGGACTGGGTGGTCGTTGAATACGACAAATTAGTCTTAGCCTTGCAAGCGGGAAAGCCGGTCGCTACCAACACGCTTTATGCTGATTTTGGCGCCAGTGATTTCGAAGGGCGAGAATTTTTAGAGGCAATCGATACGCCCAGCCCCGCAGAGAATGAAATCGACGATTCGCCGGTAGTGCGTTTTCTGCAAAAAATAGTGCTCGATGCGGTGCGTATGGGCGCATCCGACTTGCATTTTGAACCTTATGAATTTTCCTACCGCGTGCGTTTTCGTATTGCCGGCCATTTGCGCGAAATAGCCAGCCCGCCACCGGCCATAAAGGACAGACTGGCTTCGCGCATCAAGGTGATTTCCCGCATGGATATTTCGGAAAAACGTGTACCCCAGGATGGGCGTCTGAAACTGAAAATGTCGCGCGAAAAAACCATCGACTTACGCGTCAGTACCTTGCCCACGCTGTTTGGCGAAAAAGTAGTGATCCGCATTTTGGACCCGAGCACTGCCAAACTGGGCATCGATGCATTGGGCTATGAGGAAGCCGAAAAGCAGCGATTGCTGCGGGCCATCGGGCGGCCCGATGGCATGATTTTGGTGACCGGCCCCACCGGCTCGGGCAAGACGGTGTCGCTCTACACCTGCTTAAACCTACTGAATCAGCCGGGCGTGAATATCGCTACCGTCGAGGATCCGTCGGAGATCAATATGCCTGGCGTGAACCAGGTGAACGTGAACGACA
>JBBAPY010000152.1:0-7609 GCA_040400635.1 Rhodoferax sp. | reverse complement strand
GGGTGCCGGTGCTTGGGGCAGCGCCTTGGCCGTTGCGGCAGCACGCATGCCGCAACACACGGTTACTTTGTGGGCGCGCGACGCGCGCCAGCAGCGCGCCATGCAAGCTGAACGGCACAACCCGCGCTACCTGCCGGGCGTGGCTTTCCCCGAAGGATTGCGCATCAGCCAACTGCAAGGCAATTACCTGCGCGCCCACCTGGCAAGCCAGGATTTGGTGGTCATTGCGACGCCCATGGCGGGCTTACGGGATATGCTGGTCCTGCTTGCGGACTTAGCGGTGCCCGTGGCATGGTTGTGTAAAGGCTTTGAAGCTGTCAGTGCCCAGGGCGGCCAAGGCTTGCTAGGCCATGAGATTCAGAGCCAATGCGCGCCAGGGATTGCGGGCGGTGTGCTCAGTGGCCCCAGTTTTGCCATGGAAGTGGCGCTGGGCCAGCCCACCGCACTGGTGGCCGCCAGTGCGCATGCCAAGGTGCGCACTGCGCTGGTAGATGCCTTTCACAGCCCGCATTTGCGGGTGTATGCCAGCGAGGATGTGGTTGGCGTAGAAGTCGGCGGCGCGGTGAAAAACGTGATGGCTATTGCCACCGGCTTGTGCGATGGCTTGCAACTGGGCCTGAACGCCCGCGCGGCCTTGATAACCCGCGGCCTGGCCGAAATCACCCGCCTGGGGCTGGCTTTAGGCGCCAAAGCGGAAACCTTTATGGGCTTGAGTGGTCTGGGCGACCTGGTCTTGACGGCGACCGGAGATTTGTCCCGCAACCGGCGCATCGGCTTGGCCTTAGCGCAGGGCCAGTCGCTCGAGGGGGCTGTGCAGTCACTGGGCCATGTGGCCGAAGGCGTTTACAGCGCCCGCACTGTTTTGCAACGCGCAGATGCATTGGGCGTTCAGATGCCGATCACACGCTGTGTGGTGGCGCTGCTGGAAGGCCAATTGCAAGCGAGCGAGGCGGTAGCCGCCCTGATGGGCCGCGAACCCGCTGCCGAAACCTAGGTTGCGCGCTTAGCGCGGCATGGGCCGCTTGCCCCCGCATCCTGCAGCCCTGCGCTTACAAAGCCTCAATGCGCGCTGCAATATGCGCCATGGCCTGGGGCACCTGGTCCACCAGCACCAGACACAACTCACCCGCTTGCAAATGCGCCAGCGCGGTGTCGATGGCTAAAAACTCCCCATAGATTTCGCTGCGTTGCGTGGTTTTTTTTGCGCCGGCCAGGCCCTCGCGCAGCAAAGCCATGACTTCCCCGTCCGATCGGCCGCGCTGGCACTGGTCTTCGTACATCACCACTTCGTCGAAAGCGTCACCCAGGATTTGGGTGATTTGGCGAATGTCCTCGTCGCGTCGGTCGCCCGGCCCGCTGATGACCACCGAGCGCCGGCTCGCCGGCATGGCTTGCACCGCTTGCACCAGCGCCGCCATCGCGTCCGGGTTGTGACCGTAGTCTGCAATAACGGTGGCGCCCTTGTAGTTGAAGATATTAAAGCGACCTTGCGCATTGTCGTTTTCGCTGGAAAAACTGGCCAGGCCGGCGCGCACGGTTTCCCAGTCCAGACCCAAGGCCCAGACTGCTGCCACACTGGCCATCACGTTTTCCACTTGAAAGCCGATGGCGCCGCCCAGCGTCATCGGAATGTCGCTCAGGTTCAGGTAATGCTTTTGCACGCCCTTGGCCGCTACGATCTGCCCTTTGTCCACATAGACCACCGCATGGCCTTGCGCCCGGTGGGTCGCCATCACCGGGTGGTACTGGTCCAGTGCAAAAAAGGTGACCGCGCCTTTGCACTTGGCCGCCATGGCGGCTACCACCGGGTCGGTGGCGTTGAGTACGGCGGTGCCCTTGGGGGCCACGTTTTGCACAATGACCCGCTTGAGTACCGCCAGTTCATCGACGGTGGTGATGTAGTTCAGCCCGAGGTGGTCGCCACTGCCTACATTGGTCACCACGGCCACATCGCATTTGTCAAAGGCCAGGCCCTCGCGCAAAATTCCGCCGCGCGCGGTTTCCAGCACCGCCGCATCTACGTCGGGATGGTGCAGGACGTTTTTTGCACTCTTGGGGCCGCTGCAGTCGCCGGTATCAATGCAATGGCCGTCCACATAGACGCCATCGGTATTGGTCATGCCGACACACCAGCCTTGCTGGGCCAGCAAGTGCGAAATCAGGCGCACGGTCGTGGTTTTGCCATTGGTGCCGGTGACAGCCACCACGGGTATGCGGCCATCTTGCCCGTTTTTGAACAGGCTGGACATGATGGCTTCACCCACCGGACGGCCTTTTCCAAAAGAAGGGCTCAGGTGCATGCGCAAGCCCGGCGCGGCATTAACTTCTACTACGCCGCCGCCTTGTTCCTCAATGGGCCGCAAGATGCTGTCGCACACCAAATCCACGCCGCAAATATGCAAACCCACCATGTGCGCCGCAGTAACCGCACGGGCCGCCACATCGGGGTGTACGTCGTCGGTGACATCGGTAGCCGAGCCGCCAGTGGACAAATTCGCGTTGTTACGCAAATTGACACGCTGGCCCTTTTGCGGGACTGAGTCGGCTTCAAAGCTTTGTGCGCGCAAGCAGCTGCGGGCAATATCGTCAAACCGGATTTTGGTGAGCGAGGTGGCATGCCCGTCGCCCCGGCGCGGGTCGGCATTGACCATGTCCACCAGCTGCGCCACGGTATGCACGCCGTCGCCCACGACTTTGGGCGGGTCGCGCCGCGCTGCGGCCACCAATTTGTCGCCCACCACCAGCAGGCGAAAGTCGTTCCCCGGCAAATAGCGCTCCACCAGCACGGTGTCACGAAATTCGGTAGCTACCGCATAGGCTGCGCGCAACTGCGCCTCGTTCAGAATATTGACCGTTACGCCCTTGCCCTGGTTGCCGTCCAGGGGCTTGACGACCACAGGTAAGCCCACGTCTTGCGCGGCTTTCCAGGCGTCGTCCGCATCGCTTACTGCGCGGCCGCGTGGCACCGGCACGCCTGCGGCATGCAGCAAACGCTTGCTTAGTTCTTTGTCCTGTGCGATCGCTTCGGCGATCGCGCTGGTGGCGTCGATTTCGGCCGCTTGTATGCGCCTTTGCTTGCTGCCCCACCCAAAGCGCACCATGCTGCCATCGGTCATGCGGCTGTAGGGAATATTGCGTGCCAGCGCAGCGTTCACCACCGAGCCGGTACTCGGACCCAGGCGCACGTCTTCGTCGAGTTCGCGCAATTGATGCAACACGCTGGCCAGGTCAAAAGGCGTGTCGTCCAGGGCGGATTGACACAGGCTTTGTGCAAGTTCCAGCGCAAGGCGCCCGACGGCCTCTTCGCTGTACTCCACCACCACCTGAAACACCCCGGCCTCCAAGGTCGGCTTGGTGCAGCTGAAAGTGACCGGGCAACCGGCCTGTGCTTGTAAGCCCAGTGTGGCCAATTCCAGCACGCGGGCCAGGGGCACCGTGTCTGCGTGGCCTATGGGCTGGAAGGGGCTGATTTCAGGAAAGCGCGCCCGCAGCCGGCTTTCAAAGCCCCGAATATCCGCAACATCCCATTGCGTCGGAGCGCAGGTGACGACGGCTTGGATGGCGGTATGGTGGCTCCAGAGATTGGGGCCGCGCAGGGCGCGAATGCGGGTAACTTCCATATGCGTGGTCCGTAATGCAGCTCAGCGTAAGCGTAAAGGGGGCGCTAGTAAGGCGTTTTTTGCGGATTGGACTCGAAGGTGCGCAATCCCGCAGCAATCAGTTCCGGTGTGATGTCCAGGGCCCAGGCAGCAGCCACTGCGGCCATCACCATCTCGGGCTGCGCAGCTTTGGCGGGCTTCAAGCTGTCAAGCCGCAGCAAAGGCCTTTCTTGCGCGCCATGGGCCAGTACGATGTTGCCTTCTCGCAGGCATACCACCTGGTGGCCTTGGGCGCGGTGCGCCAATAGCGTCGGGTGTTCGGGCGAGGGCGCGTAGAAGATGACGCGCCCGTCGCAGAGTTCGGCCAGCTCGACCGCTTGTGCGTCCATGGCGTTGATGACAGCCGTGCCGCTAGGCAACACCACGTCTACTTGGGTGCGCGCGACCTTGAAGGTTTGCTCGGCGTCCAGGATGTCGAATTCACGCAGACCTTCGTGCCAGCTGACATCGGTGACCACGCCTACCTGGCATTTATCGTAGGCCAGGCCTTGGCCCAGAATTGAAATGCAAGGGTTTTCAAATACCGCAGCCTGCACCGAACGGTTCATCAAAATGCGCTGGCCTGCGTCCCAGGTGCTGCTGTCGGCGGCGTCTACCTTGCGGCTGTCCAGGTACAAACCTTCACTGCAGGCCAGGCCTACATGCTTGCCACTGATGTGCACCAACCAGGCCACTAGGCGCGCCATACGGCCGGTGTTGTGGGTACCGGTGATGCCAACAATCGGGATGCGCCCGTCTTGCTTGCTGTCAAACAAGTGGCTGATGATGGCCGTGCCCACCGGTTGGCCCGTCCCATTGGCCGGTTTGATATGGGCTAGCAGCCCGGGGCTGGCGTTGACCTCGATGACCGCGGCACGTTGGCTGTGCATGGGCTGGCTGCAGTCTTGCATGACCATATCTACCCCCGCGATATCCAGCCCCACCACCCTGGCAGCCAGTGCCGCAGCGGCTGCCACACTGGGGTGCAATTGGTCGGTGACGTCGAGCGCTACATTGCCATTGCGTTGGATCAAAATGCGTTGACCTGCTGCTGGAATGGACTGAGGCACTAAGCCCACGCGCTCCAACTCCAAAATGACTTCGGCGTTTTCACTCGGCACGACGACATTGAGCGGAGAGTCTTCGCTGCGCCCGCGCCGGGGATCGTTGTTGATTTGCAGGTCGGCCAATTGGTCAATGGTGCAGACGCCATCGCCTTGAACGTATAGCAATTCGCCGCGCGCGGCGGCCACCACCCGTTTACCCACCACCAGAAGGCGGTGTTCGCCGCCCGGGATGAATTTTTCGACGATAACGCTGCCCCCGCCCTTGCGGTGTGCCAACTGGTAGGCGCCACGTACCTGCGCTTCGGTGGAAAGATCCAGAGAAACGCCTCGCCCATGGTTGCCATCGTAGGGCTTGAGCACTACCGGAACCCCCACAATTTGCGCCGCTTGCCAAGCCGCATCGGCGCTTTGCACCAGCTCGCCTTCGGGCACGGGTACGCCGCAGGCTTTCAGTAACGACTTGGTTAAATCTTTGTCACTGGCAATCTCTTCGGCAATTGCACTGGTCTGATCGGTCTCGGCGGTCCAGATCCGCCGCTGCGCGGTGCCGTAACCCAGCTGCACCAAATTACCATCGGTCAGGCGCGTATGCGGTATGCCTCGCGCGGTGGCGGCATCGACAATGTGCGCGGTGCTCGGCCCTAAGCAGAGCGAGTCCACCATGTCGTGCAGTTCTTGCACGGCTGTGGCCACGTTAAAGGGTGTGTCATGGATCGCTGCCTCGACCAAATCGCGCCCCAGATGCAGAGCGCGTCGGCCCACATCTTCCTGCCGGGTGCGAAAGGCTACTTTGTACACGCCGGCTTGGGAAGTTTGGCGCGCTTTACCAAAGCCCGTGCGCATGCCGGCCATGTTTTGCAACTCCAGGCAGACATGCTCCAAGATATGGGCCGCCCAGGTGCCCTCTTGCAGGCGCTGCAAAAAGCCGCCACGCACGCCGGGGCTGCATTCATGCTCTACCAGACCTGGCAGGTAGCCGGTCAGGCGCTCGTAAAAGCCGGTTAAGGTGTTAGACGGGAAATCTTCCAGGGCCCCAATGTCCACCCATGCCTCAATCACTGCCCGGTAGGTCCAGATATTGGGTCCGCGCAGGTGGTTCACCCGCAAAATACTAATTTTTTTCTGGCGCGTCATGCATGGGAGCGGAAGTTCAAGTCCACCGGGCTGGTTCGTCGTGCGTTGTGTATTTTCGCCGAAAGCGCTGCGCTTCTAAGGAGCGCCAGCCAAGGCTCAGGCATAGTAGGGGGTTTGGACGCGGTGCGCCCCCCACCTTGGGGCCGTGCAACCGGCAGTTTTTTACTTTTCAATTTGGCTTTTCCATGAATCACAAGCAAGCGCCCGGCCCCCTGGGCGCAGTGGATATTCCTCCAGCCTGGCACGAGGCGCTCGCGGCGCAGCTCTCACATGATGAAAACGTTTGTGCGCTGCTGGAGGTTGACCTGGACGCCCACATGCGCTTTGTACCCAGCGTGCTGGTGGCCACCGATAAGCGCTTGCTCAGCCTGCAGTCTGCAGGCGCGCAAAGCTGGGATTACCAGCCGGGCCTGCGCCTCGAACACCATGACCACGCCGGCGTGGGGCACCTGCAATTGCAGGACGAACAAAGCCTGTTGGCGCGTTGGCGCTTTACTTTGGGCCATAACCTGCACGCTTTGCGCTTGGTGGACCAATTTAGCGCCCGCTCCAACAGCGCTTTAAGTGGCGTGCCGGTGCCCGTCCCGGATCAGGCCTTGTGCCCCAGTTGCAAAGCGCCGCTGGACCCGGAGGCCGAAGAGTGTCCTGTCTGTACCAAGGTAGTGCATACCCCGCCTTCCACCTGGACGCTTCTGCGCCTGTGGCGCTTTGCCCGGCCCTACCGTGGCCAATTGCTATGGGGTTTTGTCCTGATGTTACTGGGCACCGCCGCCAGCCAGGTACCGCCCTACCTCACGATTCCCCTGGTCGATGAAGTGCTCATTCCGCTGCAAAACGGGCAACACATTGAGCGCTCCCAAATTGCCTGGTACCTGGCCGGCCTGCTGGCCTCGGGCTTGCTGGCCTGGGTGCTGAGCTGGGCTAAAACCTATATTCTTGCGCTGGCTTCTGAGCGCATCGCCGCTGATTTACGCACCACCACCTACGACCACTTGTTGCAACTCTCGCTGGAATATTTTGGCGGCAAGCGCACGGGTGATTTGCTTTCGCGCGTGGGTAGCGAGAGCGACCGGATTGCGGTGTATTTGTCGCTCCACCTGACGGACTTTGCCAGTGATGTGGTCATGATCCTCATGACGGCCGCCATCTTGTTTTCTATGAATCCCTGGCTGGCGCTCATTACCCTGGTGCCGCTGCCTTTCATTGGCTGGATGATTCACTACGTGCGCTACCGGCTGCGCACTGGATTTGAAAAAATTGACCGTGTTTGGGGCGAGGTGACCAATATCTTGGCCGATACCATCCCTGGCATCCGCGTCGTGAAAGCTTTTGCCCAAGAGCAGCGCGAGGCCGCACGTTTTCGGGATGCCAACCGCTACAACCTTTTGGTCAATGACCGTATCAACAAAATCTGGTCCTTGTTTTCGCCCTCGGTGTCTTTGCTGACCGAACTGGGCTTGCTGGTGGTCTGGGGCTTTGGTATTTACCAGGTGGCGCACGGACAAATTACCGTGGGTATGTTGCTTGCCGCCATTGCTTACATAGGCCGTTTTTACGGGCGCCTGGACTCCATGAGCCGGATTGTGTCGGTGACCCAAAAATCGGCCTCGGCGGCCAAGCGTATTTTCGATATTTTGGACCATGTCTCCAGCGTGCCCGAGCCTCAAAACCCGGTGCGCGTGGGCCGGGTGCAGGGACGTATCGAACTGCGCGAAGTGGGATTTCGCTACGGCAACCGCGCGGTCAACCGTGGCATCAACCTGTCGATTA
>JBBAPY010000151.1:0-7698 GCA_040400635.1 Rhodoferax sp. | reverse complement strand
CGGTACCGCCTACATCCTGTATTTCCGGCTGATTGCCAACGCCGGCCCGGGCCGCGCGTTGACGGTGACTTTTGCCATCCCGGTATTTGCCATTGCCTATGGCGTGGTCTTGCTGGGTGAAGGCGTGACGCAATGGATGCTGGGTTGCGCTTTGGTCATCGTCTTGGGCACCAGCTTGTCCAGCGGTTTGTGGAGCCTGCCGTTTTTGAAGCCGCGCGGGGCCGACTAAACGCTGTGCTTATCCCCTGGGGTGGTGCTCTGCATGCAGCTTGGCCAGGCGTTCGCGGGCGACATGGGTATAGATCGTCGTGGTGGAAATATCGGCATGGCCCAGCAGCAGTTGTACCGTGCGCAAATCGGCACCATGGTTGAGCAGGTGGGTGGCAAATGCATGGCGCAAAGTGTGCGGCGACAAGGGCGCATGGATGCCTGCGAGCAGCGCATATTTTTTCACCAGCATCCAAAACATCACCCGCGTCATGGCGCTGCCCGCTTCTGTTCCGCGGGTGGTCACAAAAAGCGCTTCGGTCTGCTTGCCCCCAAGCAAGATTTCACGGGCACCGCCCAGGTAATCACCCAGCCACTGGCTTGCTACTTCGCCATAGGGCACCAGGCGCTCTTTGGAGCCTTTGCCCATGACGCGCAAGACGTTGTCGTTCAAACCTAACTGAAACACTTTGAGCCCGACCAGTTCACTCACCCGCAAGCCGCTGGCGTACATCAGCTCCAGCATGGTGCGGTCACGCACGCCAATGGCGCTGCCCACATCGGGCGCAGCCAACAAGGCTTCGACCTGGGCTTCGCTCAGGGTCTTGGGCACGCGCAAGGCCTGCTTGGCCGATTGCAGCTGCAGCGTTGGGTCTTGCTGCACCAGGCTATGGCGCAGCGCCCAGCGAAAGTAGCGCTTAAAGACCGTCAGACGGCGGTTGGCCGTGGTCGCCTTGCTGCCGTCGTGCTGCGCAGCAAAGTAATGCTGCAATTGCCATTGCGAACAGCTGATCAGCGGCTCGCCTTGCAGATGGGCTTGCAGCTTGACCAGATCCCGCCGGTAGGCCTGCAAGCTGTTGAGCGCTAGGCCGTCCTCCAACCAGAGCGCATCGACAAAAGCGTCGATAGACGCATCCCTCGCAGATGCAGGCGCAGTAATAGGCGAAAGGCTTGGCAAGCTTAGTCGAGATTGAGTTTGGCCGTATCCACCACTTGCTTGTAGACCGCGTACTCCGCCTTGATTTGCTCGGTAAATTGCTCAGGCGTGTTACCGATAATGATGGAGCCAGTGTCCTCGATGCGCTTGCGCACTGCGGGGTCTTCCAGGGCTTTGCGCACGGCCGCATTGACCTTGTCGACCACGTCTTTGGGTAGACCTTTGGGGCCATAAATACCGTAAAACGCCATGCGGTTCACCGGCTCGAGGCCCACTTCTTTGAAGGTCGGCACTTGGGGCAATTGCGCCAGGCGCTGCGGCGCGGCCACTGCGATGGCTACCAGTTTGTTCGCCTGGATGAAAGGCAGAGCCGAAGGCATATTGTCAAAAATAATCGGCACCTGACCAGCCACGGTGTCATTGAGCGCGGGGCCAGCGCCTCGATAAGGGATGTGGGTGACAAACACACCCGCCAGGTTTTTGTACAACTCCATCTGCAAGTGTCCGATACCGCCCGTACCCGAGGAGGAGTATGAATGCTGACCAGGGTGTTTTTTCAGCTCGGCGACAAAGCCCTTGTAGTCCTTGGCGGGGAAGCTGGGGTGCACTGCGATCACATTAGGCGTGGCGGCCACGTTGATGATAGGTGTGAAATCGGTCAGCGCGTTGTACGGAATCTTGGGGTTGATAGCCGGGTTCGCTGCTACCGTGGACACCGTGGCCATACCTAAAGAATAGCCATCGGGCGCAGCCTTGGCCGTTTCGTTGGCGCCAATCACACCGCCACCACCGGCCTTGTTTTCCACCACCACGTTCTGCCCCAGGGCCTTGCCCATAGCCTCAGAAATCACCCGGGCCACGATGTCGGTGGTGCCGCCAGGCGCAAACGGCACCTGCAATTTCACCGGTTTGTTGGGATAGGCCTGGGCCCAGGCACTATTGGCCGCGACCAGGACACTAAGGATAAAAGTGGAAATTGCTAAAGGGCGATGCCGCATGGGAAACTCCAGTAGGTGGATGGCCGCTGTTAAGCACAGCGCCGTACTTGTAAAGCGGCAATACTACAACGAAGCGCGCTGCCCGGGCCGCAAAGCCCTTCGCCGGCCCTGCAGGCTTGCGCTGTTATCCTCGAGCCGGTGAACTATGCCCTACTTCTGCTTCCCGAGTTTTCCCTGATCTTGCTGGGCTACCTCATCTGCCGCCATACCGCCCTGAACCGCAGCGTATGGAGTCAGGTGGACGCACTGGTGTACTACTTGTTGTTTCCAACCCTCTTGTTTCACTCCATCATCAAGAGTCCGTTGGATATGGGCGAAGCCTCCCGTTTGCTGGCCGGCGGCTTAGGGGTTTTGGGCAGCGGCGTGGCACTGGCCTACAGTCTGCCCTTTCTGCCGGGCCTCTCACGGCATATTGACCTGCGCGAACACGCAGCGGCCGCGCAGGTGGGCTTTCGTTTCAATTCTTTTATCGGCCTGGCCCTGGCCGAAAGGCTGGGCGGCCCGGCAGGCTTGCTGTCCATCGCCGTCTTGATCGGCTTTTGCGTGCCTTTGGCCAATGTGGCGGCGGTCTGGCCCATGGCGCGGGGCAGTGAGCGCGGCTTTGGGCGTGAGTTATTGCGCAACCCCTTGATCATCGCCACCACCAGCGGCTTGGCGGCAAACTTGCTGGGTTTGTCGCTACCGCACTGGCTGGAACCCACCGTTGCACATATCGGCGCGGCCTCGCTCGCCCTGGGCCTAATGGCCGCGGGCGCCGGCATGCAATTGCAGTCGCTAGCCCGGGCCAAAGCCTTGGGCATAGCGCTACTGAGCATCCGGCATGCCCTCTTGCCCCTGGTCGCGCTGGGCCTGGCCTTTGGGCTCAAGCTGTCGCCGGCACATGCGGCCATCTTGCTTACTTTTGCCGCCGTGCCCACTGCGGCCAGCGGCTATGTGTTGGCCGCCAAAATGGGCTACGACGGGGGCTACGTCGGCGCCCTGATCACCGCCTCCACCCTGTTGGGAATGGGCAGCCTGGGGCTTTCGCTGGGAATTTTGCTGCCGCTTTACGGCGCTTAGGGCGCGTAGGTCACCTGGCTTGGTTTGTCAGGCGCTTGCACCAAAGCCCAATGCACATGTTCACGCACGACTTCGCTTTCGTGGCCCAGGTGCGCCTGCAGGGCCTGGCGCAAAGCGGGCGCGCATGCATCTCCCGCGCGTAAAGCATTGCCAGCGGCTACCGCTACATTGCGCAGCCAGCGCACATGGCCTATGCGGCGGATGGCACTGCCTTCGGTACGCTGCAAAAACTCTGCTTCGCTCCAAGACAGTACATCGGCCAGGGACTGCCCGTTGAGGCCCGCGCGTTCGTCAAAGTCGGGCAAGCGGCTAACACGCGCGTATTTGTTCCAGGGGCAGACGCTTTGGCAGTCATCGCAGCCGTAAATGCGGTTGCCCATCAGGGGGCGCAGTTGCACATCGATGCTGCCCGCATGCTCAATAGTCAAGTACGAGATACAGCGCCGCGCATCGAGTTGGTAAGGCGCAACGATGGCCTGCGTGGGGCATACATCGATACAAGCGCTGCAGCTGCCGCAATGCGGCTCCAACGGCGGGGTGGGTGTCAAGGCCACATCGACAAATATTTCGCCCAGAAAAAACATCGAGCCCGCTTCCCGGTGCAAGACCAAGGTGTGTTTGCCGCGCCAGCCCAAGCCGCTGCGCGTCGCCAGTTCAGCCTCCAGCACTGGCGCAGAATCGGTAAACACCCGGTGGCCCAGCGGCTCCAGATGTGCCGCCAAACGCTCTACCAAGGTTTGCAAGCGGCTGCGTAAAACCTTGTGGTAGTCCCGCCCCCGCGCATACAAAGCCACGGTGCCGGTGGCCGGGCTTTGCAAGCGGTCCATCTCTATGCTTTGCCAGCCCGGCGGGGCGCTGCGCGGCAGGTAGTCCATACGGGCGGTGATAACGCTCAAGGTGCCGGGAACCAGTTCGGCAGGCCGTGCGCGCTTGGTGCCATGGCGCTGCATATAGTCCATGCTGCCGTGAAAACCAGCCTCCAGCCAGGCCCATAAACCAGGCTCGGCGCTGTGCAAATCCACACCGGCCACGCCGATTTGGGAGAATCCAAGTTCCTGCCCCCAGGTTTGCAATTGCGCCATGCTCAGCGCGGCCGCGTCGGGGGTGCTAGTCTGGGCCTTTAGATTGTTCACCCTGTGATTGTAAAAACCCCGCCTTTGCTGCTGCACTGGCCTGACGAAAACGCCACGCAAGCCTTTGCGCAGCGATTGGCCGGTCAGGCGCTTTTGCGCAATGCCTTTGTCAGCCTGCAGGGCAATTTGGGCGCCGGCAAAACCACTCTGGTACGCCATCTGTTGCATGCGCTGGGAGTGCAAGGGCGCATCAAAAGCCCTACGTATGCGGTGGTCGAACCCTACAGCCTGCACGGCCTGGATATCTGGCATTTCGACTTCTACCGCTTTAGCAATCCGCGCGAGTGGGAAGATGCGGGCTTTCGGGATATTTTTGCCAGCCCCGGCCTGAAGCTGGCCGAATGGCCGGACAAAGCCTTTGGCGCGCTACCATTGCCAGACTTGGAAATCCGATTGGAAGTCCACCCAGACCAAAGCCGCAGCGCCAGCCTGCAAGCGCAAAGCGCTACCGGCCTTGCGCTGTTGCAAGCGCTGCAAGATGGGGCCTACAGCACCAAAGGCGAAACCCCATGAAACGGCGCGCTTTTGTGCAAAGCGGGGCGGTGGTCCTGTGCCTGGGCGCGGGCATGGTGCGCGGCGCCAGTATTGTGAACGTACGCGTCTGGCCGGCGCAAGACTATTCGCGCGTCACCATCGAGTCAGACAGCCCGCTGCAAGCGACGCAAAGCCTGGTGAACAACCCGCCGCGCCTGGCCGTGGACATTGCCGGTATCACCCTGAACCCGGCGCTCAAAGAGCTGGTGGCCAAGGTGCGGCAGGACGACCCCAATATCGCAGGCATCCGCGTGGGCCAATACACCGCCGATGTGGTGCGCCTAGTCATTGACCTCAAGCAAGGCGTGCGCCCGCAGGTCTTTAGCCTGACGCCCATCGCCGCTTACCAACACCGCCTGGTTTTAGACCTCTACCCGCTGCAGGCGATAGATCCGCTGGACGCCTTGATTGCCCAGCATGTAAGCCCGCCTGCGGCCAGCAAGGTGGCCGACCCGCTGGCCGATTTACTGGCGCAGCGAGGAAGCAGAAATGATTTACCACCTGCCGTAGCGGGCAACACCGCTACACCCATTAGCCCGCCTGCCAAGCCAGCGTCGCAAAGCAAAGCCGCAGAGAGCGCCAGCCCCGGCGCTTTTATAGGGCCCAGCCCGTCTATCACCGGTACCGACCGCTTGATCATCATCGCACTGGACCCCGGCCACGGCGGCGAAGACCCGGGCGCCATAGGCCCCGGGGGCACACAGGAAAAAAACGTGGTGCTGCAGCTGGCGTTTTTGCTGCGCGACCGTATCAACGCTGCCAGCGTCAAAGGCAACCCCATGCGCGCCTACCTCACGCGCGATGGCGATTTTTTTGTCCCCTTGCATGTGCGCGTGCAAAAAGCCCGGCGGGTGCAGGCCGACCTGTTTGTCAGCCTGCATGCAGACGCCTTTTACACCCCGGCGCCGCAAGGGGCCAGCGTGTTTGCGCTGAGCCAGGGCGGCGCATCGAGCAGCGCGGCGCGCTGGATGGCGGCCAAAGAAAACAAAGCTGACTTGATAGGCGGCCTTAACGTCAAGGCCAAAGATGCGGTAGTGCAAAGCGCGCTGTTGGATATGAGCACCACGGCGCAAATCAGCGACAGCTTGAAACTGGGCGGCACGCTGCTGGGCGAAATGGGCCGCGTCGGCAAGCTGCACAAAGGCAGTGTGGAGCAAGCCTCTTTCGCCGTGCTCAAAGCACCGGATATTCCCAGCGTGTTGGTCGAGGCGGCTTTTATCAGCAACCCTGAAGAAGAAAAAAAGCTCATTACTGAGGACTACCAAAACCAAATCGCCGATGCCTTGATGCGCGGCATCAGCGCCTACTTTGGCAAAAACCCGCCACTGGCACGTACGCGCACCGTGGGGTAGTGAAGCACCAGCGTCGATAAAAAATTTTGCTCAGGAAAACACTTGCGCCAATGTGCGCGCATAGTCCTGCAACACCGCGCCTTGCGAAGAGTGAGAACGCCAGTGCCCGCCTACGCACACCGCCAAAGGTGCGCTAGCTGGGCTGGAGAACACATGGGCATCCAGCACATGCGCGTGAGGCAGTCCACACAGCGCAGGCGAGTTGGTATCCAGCACCACACCATCTGCCCGCTGGCCTTCTTGCAAACCACCTAAGGGGCGTGCACTACAAGCCTGCGCACTATGCACCAAGGCCTGCAGCATATTGGCCGCACTGCTGGTCGATGCGCCACTTTGGGCCGCCACATTACGCTGGCCGCGGGTCAGGCGCTGACCGTATTCGAGCAAACGAAGCTCCTCGTTCCAGGCGCGGCTGATATGGCTGTCCGAGCCCACGGACCAGCTGCCGCCTTGGGCGCAATAGCCGCCATAGTCAAACACGCCATCGCCCAGATTGGCTTCGGTACTGGGGCAAATCACGATGTTGGAACTACTGGCGCGCACGCCATCGAGCTCCGCCTGCGTGGCATGGGTCGCATGCACCAGATTCCAGCGGGCATGCAACTGCGCGTGACGCAGCAGCCATTCGATGGGCCGCTGTCCAGTGTGCGCAATGCAGTCCTGCACCTCTTGGGGTTGCTCAGCAATGTGAATGTGGATCGGGAGTCCCTGCGCATCTGCAAACGCTGCCAACTCGGACAGGGCTTGCGGCGTCACGGCGCGCAAAGAATGCAAGGCCACCCCCAGGTTGACATGCGCCATACCGCGCGTGGCCGCCTGCACGTCCTGCACCAAGCGGGCGATGCTATCGGGCGTGGAGGCAAAACGTTGCTGGTCTGGACGCAATCGGTCTGCGCCAAAGCCCGAACGCATATACAAGGTGGGCAATAGCGTCAAGCCAATGCCACTGCGCTGCGCTGCCTGCACCAGTGCCATCGACATCTCCAGCGCGCTGGCCTGCGGCGCACGGGCACCAGCGTTGTGCAGGTAGTGAAACTCACAAACTTGGGTGTAACCACCGGCCAGCAGCTCGGTATAGAGCATAGTGGCAATAGCTTCTAGTTGTTCGGGTGTGATGCGCTGGGCCACCGCATACATGCGCTCGCGCCAGCTCCAAAAATTATCCTGTCCATGTGGCGCACGCTGCTCCGTTAGACCAGCGATAGCGCGCTGAAATGCATGGCTATGTGCGTTGACTACGCCAGGTAAGAGCGGCCCGGCCAGATGCACCGCATCGCGCGCGCAGTCCTGCGCCGCGTCGCAAGTAATACGTGACCAATGGCCGCTGGCGTCCACCTCCAGCAAAACATCTTTGGCCCAAGCGCCTTGTACCCAGGCTTGGTGCGCAAAATATCGGCAAGCGTCAATGGCCATATCCGCCTCCTGCGTACAAAGCAGCGCCAGCGTTCAGGGCCGCTTGCAGCATGGCACGCAGTTGG
>JBBAPY010000150.1:0-7736 GCA_040400635.1 Rhodoferax sp. | reverse complement strand
AGCACCAGCAAGGGCCGGGCAATTTGATTGCCCAGGACCATAGCCAGCAAAATGGCGCCAAATACCGCCAGAAACAAACTCAGCGTTAAGGTGCCGATGTACATGCGCTTGAGCCCGGCGCGTCCCAGCGCGCGCTCTTGGTATTCCCGGTTAGCACTGTCCACCGCCAGCGCATTGGCCACGAAATTAGCGGGCAAGATTCTTTGCACCAATAAAAAACGCTGCTCACTTGCCAGACCCAGGCTGGCATTAGGAATGGGCACCAAGGCTTTGATGCTGGGCCGGGCCGCTTTGCCCATGGCCGCGTCCTCCAAGCCATCGACCCAAGCGTACGAACGCTCGGTCTTGGCTGCGCGCAATTGGGTGCTACTGGGCTTGTCCGGGCTGAGTTGTATGCCGATGGAACCAGCGCTGGAAAGTAATTTACCACTGGCGCTCCACACCGCGGCGTCGCTAGCGCCGATTTGCTCCATCAAGCGCAGCAAAGCACTCTCCGGGACCATTTGTTGGTTCTCAGATAACTGTTCCGCTGCTACACGCGCCTTGGAGGCTAAATCGTTGCTCAAAGTGTCCAATGTGACGCGGCCCAGGCTCAAGCCTGCATCTAAAGCACCTTCGACCTTGACGTCAAACCACGTCTCGATGGAGCGGGACACAAACTGAAGCGACACGAAATAAATCAGCAAACCGGGGGCAACGCCGACCAGGGCAAAAATCGTGGCAATTTTCAAGAGCAAGCGGCTGCCAAAGCGCCCTTGACGCACCCGCTGGTAGAGACGCCATGCGGCCCAGGCGATCAGGAGTGCCAGCACGCCAGCCACCACCAGATTGATGGTGAACAGTTGCGCGTAATTTTGCGCATACATCTCGCCGCTATTGGTCGCATTGGCTAACAGGTAGAGCAGGAGCAAACCAATCAAAACCATAGCAATGGCGACTAGCGCGATCACGCGCCGCATCAGTGCGGATGGTTGACGCACTGCCACGCCCTCCGTCTGCGCCAGAGCGGCGTCAGCGCTGGTCATCGGGTTCCCTCACCACGCAAGGCGGTACGCGCTGAGCCCTGAATATCCCACTCGGACTGCCCGATAGCACCGATTTGAAAGGGGCGAGGCAATTGCGACAAATCCAAACGGAAGCGAAATTGGAGTTTGATTTTGGCGGTCGGATCGTTCTCGGACAGGTCGGCCACCTTCCACTGTGACACTTGCCGAACCGAGCTAAGCGCCTCGGCCAAGGTGTCGAAACTTTGGTTTAATGACAAGCCTTGCGTGTTGTCGCTCCCCGCACCGGCTGAAGGGTTCACCCGCCAGCGACGCGTCAAAGGTTGGTAAGCCAGGCGCAATTGGCGCTGTGCGCTGGCGATGCGCTTGTCATACCAATACCAGCGGTCCTGGTACAACTCCGCCTCCACCAAAAAAAACATGGGCACGCCCTTGAGTAGGGCCTCTTCGACCACGGCGGGCAGTTCGAAGTTCACATTAGCAGATAAAAATACTTCATTGACTGAGCGCTCTGCACGCAAGAGCGTCACCTCGGCCTGCGTCTGCGCCCGCACCATGGTCGTGGCCATCGCCAAGCAGACGAGCAGAAAAAAGCGCGGCCAGCCCCTAAGCATGGCGCTTTTCCAGTAGGGCATAGAAAAAGCCGTCGTGGTCATGGCCCGGATTGTCGTACAGACCGTGCGCCGCGCCGCCTGGCAATAAATGCCCGGGCGCAGGCAAGGTCAGTGCATCGGCTTGCATGGCCAAAAATTCCTGCACCTGCTCTTGCCCCTCGGCCTTAAACAGCGAACAGGTGCAGTACACCATGCGGCCGCCGGGCCGCAGCAAAGGCCACAGCGCCCGCAGCATCTGCGCCTGCAATGCTGCCAGCTGGGCGATGTCCTCCTCGCGGCGCAGCCACCGCACATCCGGATGGCGCCGTACGATACCCGAGGCGGTGCAGGGCGCATCGAGCAAGATGCCGTCAAACAGCACACCATCCCACCAGACTTGCGGGTTTGCCGCATCGCCTTGTCGCACCTGGGCATGCAGGCCCAAGCGCTGCAGATTCGCATGGATTTTTTCCAGGCGATGGGCGTCTTTGTCGATAGCCAAGACCTGGGCATCGGCCAGTTCCAGCAAATGGGCGGTCTTGCCGCCAGGCGCCGCGCAGGCGTCCAAAATGCGCGGCCGGGCGCCCAGGCCCTGCAACAACAAAGGTGCGGCCCATTGCGCGGCTGAATCTTGCACCGCCACCAGGCCCTGCGAAAAGCCCGGCAGGCGCGCCACCGGCACGGCTTTGTCCAGCACGATGGCTGCGCCTTGTGCGGCCACAGCACCCATACCGGCTTCGTGCAGGCGCTGCAAATAGTCCGCCGCCGTACAACGGCGTAGGTTCACCCGCAAAATCATCGGGGCCTGCGCATTGGAGGCCGTGAGCAATCCTTCCCAATGATCAGGGTACTCGCGCTGCACCCTACGCACCCACCACAGCGGATGGTTCCAAAGCGCCTGCGGATCAGCGTCGGTGGCGGCAATCAGCTGCGCGCGCTCGCGTAAGAAACGGCGCAAACAGGCATTTACAAAATTGGCATGCGCACGGCTAGAGGCGACGCGCTTGAGCGCCTCCACCGCCTGATTGACCAAGGTGAACTCGTCATAAAGCGCTTTTTCCGGCTCCCAGATCAATGCCAGAGCCAGGCATAGCATGGCATCAGCACCAGGCGGTGGGGGGCGTTGCACCAGGCAGTCACGCAAAGCGGTGGCACGGCCCATTTGCCGCCACGCATGAAACGCCAAGGCCTGTACACCGGCCCGCAAAGGCGCAGGCACACTATCCATCGCCGCCGTGCCGGACTGTCCTTGTCGCACTAGATGTAGTAGTTTGGCAGTGGCCTGGAGTTGCTGCCAGAGCGGCGGAGCGGATGCGGTTTGCATAGCCTAGCTACAAAGGCGTGGCGGGTACAAAACCCATGCGGCCCGCCACCCAGGAGGCTGGCGCTTGGCTCCTTGCGGCGTTGTAGTCTTGCATGGCCTGGTTGGCTGTGGTCTTGGCAAACAAGGCGTGGTTGTGTACCTCGTCCCAGGCACGGCGTAATTCCTGCAATGCCTGGGCCTCAATGATGTCCAGGTGCACGCCGCAAAACAATTCCCAAGCGTCCGACATTTCGCCCCATTGAGCGCTCAATGCCAGGGCCTCGTCCTCACGCCCGGTCATCAACTTAGCGCTTTTCATGGTCTTTAGGCTGAGCGACAGTTGCAAGGCCGCCACCGTCAACACTTCATGGGCTTTGGTGGCGGGATCAGGCCGGTCTAAAGCCTCTTTAGCCACCTGCAAGAGAGATTGCAAACCACGGTCCAAGTTGTCAACCGCCAGCCAGCAGGCGCTGCGCAGACGTTTGAGGCGCGCGTGTACACCCACCAGCCAGCAGGCCAGCAGCGTAACCATAGGCCACAGCAGAACCGACACACCCATGCGTTCAAGCCTTAAGAAAAATGCCCCAGCCCTTTTGTACAAAGGCGTGGGGCACGTGGTACCTGCGCAGGCAGGCTTACTCGGCAGCGCTTCCTTCAGCCGATTCGGCCTCTGTCTCACCCGTTGCGTCAGCCAACTCCGCAGCGTCGGCTTCGGCAATCGCACGGCGTTCGGAGTCGTCCATTTGCTCACGGACAAGACGTGCTTCGTGGTAGGCCAAGCCGGTGCCGGCCGGGATCAAGCGACCCACGATGACGTTTTCCTTCAAGCCGCGCAACTCATCGCGCTTGCCCATAATCGCTGCTTCGGTCAGCACGCGTGTAGTTTCCTGGAAGGACGCGGCGCTGATAAAGCTGTCGGTGGACAAAGAGGCTTTGGTAATACCGAGCAGCAGGTTGCTAAAGGTCGCTGGTATCTTGCCTTCGGCGCGCAAAGCGTCGTTGGTATTGAGCATTTCCGAACGCTCCACCTGCTCGCCACCGATGTAGTTAGAGTCTCCCGTCGCCTCCACTACCACCCGGCGCAGCATCTGGCGCACGATCACTTCAATGTGCTTGTCGTTGATCTTCACGCCTTGCAGACGGTACACATCCTGTACCTCGTCCACGATGTAGCGGGCCAGCTCTTCCGAACCGAGCAAACGCAAGATGTCTTGTGGGTCGGCCGGTCCGTCCACCACAGACTCGCCCTTGTTTACGACCTGGCCTTCGTGCACCAGAATATTTTTTTCCTTGGGCACCAGCTCTTCCCAGACTTTGCCTTCCGGGTCAGTAATTTGCAAGCGCACTTTGCCTTTGGTTTCCTTGCCGAAGGAGACGGTGCCGGTCGCCTCTGCCAGCACGCCTTTGTCTTTAGGCGAACGGGCTTCAAACAACTCGGCCACACGCGGCAGACCGCCGGTGATGTCACGGGTTTTCTGGCCTTCGATAGGGATACGCGCCAGCACTTCGCCAGGTCCCACATCCTGTCCGTCGCGCACCTGGACCAAAGCACCCACCGGGAATCCGATGGTTACTGCATGGTCGGTACCCGGAATTTTGACTTCCTTGCCCGATGCGTCAATCAGCTTGACCTGCGGGCGCACGATTTTTGCGGAACCGCGGCGCTTGGGGTCGATCACCACCAGCGTGGACAAACCGGTCACCTCGTCCACTTGGCGGGCAACCGTCAAGCCCTCTTCCACGTTTTCAAAGTGGGCACGACCGGCAAACTCAGTAATGATGGGGCGGGTCAGCGGGTCCCAGTTGGCCAAAATCGCACCGGCTTTGATCGCCTGGTCCGCTTTGACGCTGAGCACGGCGCCATAGGGCACTTTGTGACGCTCGCGCTCGCGGCCATGCTCGTCCTGAATCACGATTTCGCCGGAGCGGGAAATCACCACCAGCTCGGACTTGCTATTGGTCACATAACGCATGGTCGCGTTAAAGCCGATATTGCCGCTGGACTTGGCTTCGACGCTCGAGGCGATAGCAGCGCGCGATGCGGCACCACCAATGTGGAAGGTACGCATGGTCAACTGCGTACCCGGTTCGCCGATGGACTGGGCAGCAATCACGCCCACGGCTTCGCCGTGGTTGATCAGGCCACCACGGCCCAGGTCGCGTCCGTAGCACTTAGCGCAAATACCGAAACGGGTTTCGCAGGTCAAGGCGGTGCGCACCTTGACTTCGTCCACCCCATAGGTCTCGAGTTCTTCGATGATGTCTTCGTCCAGCATGGTGCCGGCAGCAGCCACTACCGAGCGGTTTTCCGGATGCAACACGTCTTCAGCCACAGTGCGGCCCAGCACGCGGTCGCGCAACGATTCGATCACTTCACCGCCTTCGACAATGGCGCGCATTAAATAGCCGTTGTGGGTGCCGCAATCTTGCTCGGTGACCACCAAATCTTGGGTCACATCCACCAGGCGGCGTGTCAGGTAGCCCGAGTTGGCGGTTTTGAGCGCAGTGTCGGCAAGACCCTTACGCGCACCGTGGGTGGAGATGAAGTACTCCAACACGTTTAAGCCTTCGCGGAAGTTAGCGGTAATGGGCGTCTCGATGATGGAGCCATCGGGCTTGGCCATCAAACCGCGCATACCGGCCACTTGGCGAATCTGGGCGGCAGAGCCGCGTGCGCCGGAGTCGGCCATCATGTAGATGGAGTTGAAGGACTCCTGCTGCACTTGATTGCCATGGCGGTCGGTAACCATCTCTTTGGAGAGCTTGGCCATCATCACCTTGGACACTTCGTCACCCGACTTGCCCCAGATATCCACCACCTTGTTGTAACGCTCGCCGGAGGTCACCAAACCGGAAACATACTGCTTCTCGATTTCTTTGACCTCGGTTTGCGCACGGCGAATAATTTCATGCTTTTCCTGCGGAACCAGCATGTCGTCGATGCAGATAGAAATACCGGCACGTGTAGCTAAGCGGAAACCGGCTTGCAAAAGCTTGTCGGCAAACACCACCGTCTCTTTCAGGCCGCATTTGCGGAAGGACACGTTGATGAGCTTGGAGATTTCCTTTTTCTTGAGCGCCTTGTTCAGGTTCGAGAAAGGCAAGCCTTTGGGCAAAATCTCAGACAAAAGCGCACGGCCGGCCGTGGTTTCCCAGACTTTGGTAGTAGCGGTAAATTCGCCACTGTCTTTGTCCTTGAGGTACTCGGTCAGGCGCACGTTTACGCGGGCATTGAGGTCCACTTCACCCGCGTCGAAAGCGCGCTGCACCTCGCCGGTGTCGGCAAATATCAGGCCTTCGCCTTTGGCGTTGATACGGTCACGGGTGGTGTAGTACAGCCCCAGCACCACGTCTTGCGAAGGCACGATGGAAGGCTCACCGTTGGCGGGAAAGAGCACGTTGTTGGACGCCAGCATCAAAGTGCGCGCTTCCATCTGGGCTTCGACCGACAAAGGCACGTGGACGGCCATTTGGTCGCCGTCAAAGTCGGCGTTAAAGGCCGAGCACACCAGTGGGTGCAATTGGATCGCCTTGCCTTCGATCAGGATAGGTTCAAACGCCTGAATACCCAAGCGGTGCAGCGTAGGCGCACGGTTAAGCATCACGGGGTGCTCTTTGATCACCTCTTCCAGAATGTCCCAAACCACCGGCGTGCCCGATTCGACTTCCTTCTTGGCCGCCTTGATAGTGGTAGCGATACCCATGGCTTCCAGGCGCGCGAAGATAAAGGGCTTGAAGAGTTCAAGCGCCATTAACTTGGGCAGGCCGCACTGGTGCAACTTAAGAGTCGGGCCCACGGTAATCACCGAGCGGCCGGAGTAGTCCACACGCTTGCCCAGCAAGTTCTGGCGGAAACGGCCGGACTTGCCTTTAATCATATCGGCCAGGGACTTCAAGGCGCGCTTATTCGCACCTGTCATCGCCTTGCCACGGCGTCCGTTGTCCAGCAGCGAGTCCA
Organism: Rhodoferax sp.; assembly: GCA_040400635.1. Classification (GTDB taxonomy): domain Bacteria; phylum Pseudomonadota; class Gammaproteobacteria; order Burkholderiales; family Burkholderiaceae_C; genus Allorhodoferax. The sequence continues at coordinate 878 of JBBAPY010000150.1, read as the reverse complement.
CGGATTCTTGCAACATGCGTTTTTCATTGCGGGCAATGATTTCCGGCGCTTTAAGTTCGAGCAAACGGCGCAAACGGCTATTGCGGTTGATCACACGGCGGTACAAATCGTTCAGGTCGGAAGTGGCGAAACGGCCGCCGTCCAGCGGTACCAGCGGACGTAGATCCGGTGGCAACACGGGCAGCACTTCGAGCACCATCCACTCGGGCTTGATACCCGATTTTTTGAAGGCTTCGAGCACTTTGAGGCGCTTGGCGTTCTTCTTGATCTTGAGTTCGGAGCCGGTCAGGTCATTGCGCAGCTTTTCAATCGAACCTTCGATGTCGATGCTTTGTAACAGGTCCTTGATGCCTTCAGCGCCCATCTTGGCCTGGAACTCGTCACCGTATTCTTTGAATTTGGCGTCGAAATCGTCTTCGGACATGATGCTGAATTTCTTCAGCGGCGTCATGCCGGGGTCGGTCACCACATACGCTTCAAAATAGAGCACGCGCTCGATGTCCCGCAGCGTCATATCCAGCACCAGGCCCAAACGGCTAGGCAGGGACTTGAGGAACCAGATGTGGGCGCAAGGCGCAGCCAAGTCGATATGGCCCATACGCTCGCGGCGCACTTTGGTCTGGGTCACTTCAACGCCGCATTTCTCGCAAATCACGCCACGGTGCTTGAGGCGTTTGTACTTACCGCACAAGCATTCGTAGTCCTTGATGGGCCCGAAAATTTTGGCGCAAAACAAACCGTCACGCTCGGGCTTGAAGGTGCGGTAGTTGATAGTCTCGGGCTTTTTCACTTCGCCAAAAGACCAGGAGCGGATTTTCTCCGGCGATGCCATGCCGATTTTGATGGCATCAAAATGCTCATCGGGCGTGAACTGCTTG
>JBBAPY010000149.1:2853-7743 GCA_040400635.1 Rhodoferax sp. | reverse complement strand
CCTTAGCCGATTGGTAGCTCGCATCAAAGTCGCGTGCGGCGGCATACAAGTCCACCAGACTTTGGGCCTGCGCAGCCTGTGCCATACCGATGGCCATCAGCAAAACTACAGGGCGCAAACGCGAGGAATGGAGGGGTTTTTTCATGGGCAGTTTCTCGGTCGTTAAATAGATGTTGTTGGGGCCGGATAGTGTTCGTCAACGAAGAAAGTTTTTGCGTCAATAACGCGTAATAGTGCTGTCTACCTGGGCGGCCCAGGCGTCGATACCGCCTTCGATATTGACCACCAGGCCAAAACCGTTGCTGGCTAGAAAGCGGGCCACCTGCATGCTGCGCATGCCATGATGACACAGGCAGGCAATGGCTTGGTCGGGGTCCAGTTCGGCCAGGCGCGCCGGTACATGGGCCATGGGAATAGTGAGGACGCGAAAGCCAGAGCCTTGTTCTAACTGCGCCCAGCCCAACTCATAAGGTTCGCGCACATCAAGCACTACGGGCGCATCCATGGGGTGCGATTGCGCGACAGAGGCCAACCAGGCGGCGAAATCAGCGGGTCGAACCTGTGCAATCATGGTTGAATAACTGGTGCTTTAAAAGTGGAACTGCGAATGTTCGGCAAAGCCATGCAGACGCGGTGCATTGGCGTCCCAGGGGGTAGTGCTGCGCAGTGCGGTCTCGCTCACGCGGGTAATCAGCTGCGCCGACATGATCGGCTCTTCGCCCACAATGGCTATCAGACGGCCACCGACCGCCAGCATGTCCAGCAAATGCTGTGGCACCTGGGGCACCGAGCCGCTGAGCACGATGGCGTCAAATTTCCCTAAGCCGCTTGAGGCTTGGGATCCATCAGCAAGCCGTACTTCGACGTTGTGCAGGCCCGCTTTTTGTAGCTTGGTGCCTGCGTTGGCGGCCAGTTCGGGGATGCGCTCCAGGCTCAGTACGCTGTGTGCGCGGCGCCCCAGCAGCGCGGCCATATAGCCCGAGCCGGTTCCGATCTCTAAAGCGCTTTCATGGGGCTGAATCTGCAGGTCTTGCAGCATGCGCGCTTCCAAGCGCGGTGCCAGCATGCACTGGCCGTGGCCAAGGGGTACTTCCAGGTCAGCGAAGGCCAGTGCCTGGTGTGCCAAGGGGACAAATTCTTCACGCCGCACATCGGCCAGCAAGGACAGGACCTCGGCATCGAGCACATTCCAGGGCCTGATTTGTTGCTCGATCATGTTGAAGCGGGCTTGGGCGATGTTGGCAAGGTTCATAACAATACTTTCGAGAGCGCAGCTCAGACGGGACCAATTTTACCGGCGGCTTGTGACGGCGCTTCTACGGCGGGGACCGGTAGCCCAAATAGTCGGCGCATCCATTGACCCAGATCGTCCAAATAGCAATACACCACCGGCACCACCACCAAGGTCAGCAAAGACGAAGTAATCACGCCGCCAATCACCGCCTGACCCATCGGCGCGCGCATTTCCGAGCCTTCGGAGAGCGCAAAAGCCAGCGGCACCATACCGAAAATCATGGCCAAGGTCGTCATCAAAATGGGACGCAAGCGCACTTTAGCGGCCATCAGCAAGGCCGCATTACGGTCCATGCCGGGTACGGGTTGGCCCAGTGCGTCCGTCCCGCCCGCGCGCGCGCGGATGGCAAAGTCCACCAGCAATATGGCGTTTTTGGTGACCAGGCCCATCAGCATCAGCACACCGATGACCGAGAACATGGACAGGGTGGAGCGAAAGGCCATCAGCGCCAGTACTACGCCGATCAGGGTCAGCGGCAAGGCCGTCATCAGTGCCAGCGGCTGTAAAAAGCTTTTGAACTGGCTGGCGAGAATCATGTAAATGAACACAATGCCCAGCGCCAGCGCCGACACGGCATAGCCAAAGGAGTCGGCCATGTCTTTGGTGGAGCCGCTGAACTGCGTACTGTAGCCCGGCGGCATGCTCATGCCGTCCATCACTTTCTTGATGTCTTTGGATACTTCGCCGGCCGAGCGGCCGCTGACGTTGGCGTTGATCGATACCTCACGCAGCAGGTCGCGTCGATTGATCTGGTTAGAGGTCCGGGTCTCTACCAACTTGGCCACCTGGTTCAGGCGCACGATGCGTCCCGATCCATCGGCATTGCTGCCCATCGCCAAGGGCATGCGTTCCAGGTCGCTGGCGCTGTCGCGCGCGGCCGGGTTGAGGCGCACATTGACATCGTAGGTTTGGTCGTCACTGGCGCGCCAGTTGCCCACGGTTTGCCCAGCTACCAGAGTGCGCAGACTATTGCCGATCTGGGCCAGGGAGAGGCCCAAGTCGGAGGCCGCGTCGCGGTTGATTTGCAATTCCAGGGTGGGCTTGTTGGGCTTCATGCTGGAGTCCAGGTCCACTAGGCCGGGGATTTCACGCAACTGCGGCAATGCGCTTTGGGTGATGCGCTCCAGGGTTTGGATGTCGCTGCCCAGCACCGAGAATGTGATTTGTTTGCTCCCGCCCACCGAATCGAATAAGCCGATATGGGTGACGGTAATGCCCGGCACATGGGCCAGACGTTCGCGCAAGATGGTAGATATTTCTTCAATGCCGCGCTTGCGCGCCTTTCGATCCACCATGCGGATATAAATGCTCGCGTACATTTTGCCCTGCGCATTGCCGGTATTGATGGTGGTCAGCGTATAGCGCACTTCCGGAAATTCGCGCACGATGGCTTCGACCTGTTTGGCGCGCGCCTCGGTCACTTCCAAGGAGGAGCCTACCGGGGTGTAAAAGTTGACGGTTGTCTCTGAAAAATCCGACTTCGGCACAAACTCGGTCCCCAGCAGCGGTACCATGAAAACGCTGGCGATAAAAATGCCAATGGCCAGCAAGACGGTAGCCAGTTTGTGGCCCAGCGCCCAGCGCAAAATGCGTTGGTACACCTCGACGAGGTAATTCGTGCCGCTGTCAAACCAGCCGGTGACGCGGCCTATAGTTTTGTCATACCAGTTGGCGGGCCTGCGGTGTCGGCCATGGCTTTCAACGCTGGGGTCGTGCCAGACGCTGGAGAGCATAGGGTCCAGCGTAAAGCTGACGAACATGGAGATCAGCACGGCCACCACAATCGTCAGGCCAAATTCGTGGAAAAACTTGCCGATGATGCCGGCCATAAAACCAATGGGTAAGAAAACGGCCACGATAGATAGGGTGGTCGCCAGTACCGCCAGCCCGATTTCTTGCGTGCCGTCCATAGCCGCTTGAAACGGGGACTTGCCCATCTGAATATGGCGCACTATGTTCTCGCGCACCACGATGGCATCGTCAATCAGCAAACCTACGCACAGGCTAAGCGCCATCATGCTGATCATATTGATGGTAAAGCCCAGCATGTACATGAACAAAAACGTACCTATCAGGGCAATCGGCAGCGTGAGGCCGGTGATGATGGTCGAGCGCCAGGAATTGAGAAACAAGAACACAATCAATACGGTGAGCGCAGCGCCTTCGACCAGCGTGCGGTTGACGTTGTCCACGGACACACGGATCTGACGCGACCCGTCGGTAATCGTTTCCAGCCGTATGCCTGGCGGCAATTGTTTGCGTACTTCGGCCAGGGTTTTTTCTAGGCCGTCAACGACGCCAATAGTATTCTCGTCCTGCGATTTTTGCACTGATAAAAGCAAAGTGCGCTGACCGTTATAGAGCGCCAGATTTTCCACCTCCTGGGCACCGTCTTTGAGTTGTGCAACTTGGCTGACCCGCACCGGCGCCCCGTTTTTGCGGGTGACGATGATGTTGCCAAAGTCCTGGGGCCTTTGCACGCGACCCGAGACCTGAATCACCCGCTCTTGCTCCAAGGACCGGATGCTGCCTAAGGGCAAGTCCTGGTTCTCATTACGCACGGCCGAGACCACCTGGTCGGGCGTAATTCCCAAGGACTCCATGGCCTGCGGATTGAGGTAAATATTGATCTCGCGTTTGGTGCCGCCTACCACGCTGGCCGATCCCACTCCGGGCACATTTTCCAGGCGCTTCTTGAACACCTGCTCGGCCCAATTGGTCAACTCCACGGCGCTCAGCACGGGGCCTTTGCCACCGGGCAGGACGGCGACAGACCAGATGGCTTTAGCCGAAGGGTCAAAGCGCAGTACGCGCGGCTCTTTCACTTCGGTTCGCAACAAGGGTTTGACGGAAGCAACTTTTTCGCGCACATCATCGGCCGCTTTGCGGCCATCCATGGTCAGGTCAAAGTTGATGATGACCACCGATTGGCCTTCATAGCTGCGAGAGGTGAGGGAGCTAATGCCGGCAATCGAGTTGACCGCCTCTTCCAGCTTTTTCGAAACTTCGCTCTCCACAATCTCGGGTGCGGCGCCTGGGTAGTCGGTTATCACCACGACCGTGGGAAAGTCGATGTTGGGAAACTGATCGACCGTGAGCCTATTCATGGAAAACAGGCCCAGCACCACCAGGGCGGCCATCATCATGGTGGCCAGCACGGGGTTGTGCAGGCTGACGCGGGTAAACCACATAAGTTATTTGCCCGCTTCGTTCACGGTGACGGGCGTGCCCGCCAGCAAGGCGCCCACGCTGCCCAGCAGTGCCCGCGTGCCTGCGGGCAAGCCCATGATTTCGACCATAGTTTGCCCCTGGTAGTCACCGATAAAGCCGGTTACCACGGGTTGATGCTCCACTTTCCCGTCCAAGATGATTTGCACATAAGTCACCGGCTTATCGGTGCGCACAGCGCTCAAGGGAAGCGCCGGGCCGGTGCGGCTGCCGGTGGACAAACGGCCTTGCACGAACAGCCCTTGTCGCAGTTGGGCATGGGGTGAAAGCGTCAGGTACACCACCACCGCGCGGCTGCCAGCGGTCGCAATCGGGTTGACCCGAGCCACCTTGGCGGCCACGCTGTCAATGCTGCCGTCGATGCTGAC
>JBBAPY010000149.1:0-2843 GCA_040400635.1 Rhodoferax sp. | reverse complement strand
CGCATCCTCGGCGCTTAGGCTCGCTTCCATTTCCAATTGCGCCAGGTCCACAATTTCCACCACCCGGCCGTCAATGGCTACCCGTTCTCCGTTTTGCGCCAGGCGTTGAGATACCTGGCCGGTAATTGGCGCGCGCATCACGGCATCGTCCAAGGATTTTTGCAGCACGTCTACTCCCGATTGGGCTGCTTGGTAACTTGCCTGATTGGCCGCCAGGTTGGAGGCGGAAATCTCCAGCGCGGTTTTGGAAATAAAGCCCTGGTCTACCAGCGAACGATTGTTGTCATAGGTGCGCTGTGCAATATCGACCTGCGCTTTGGCCGATTGGGCCTGTTGCTGTGCCTGGCGCAGGCGCGCCTGGTATTCGGTGCTGTCCACGCGCGCAATGACTTGCCCGGCTTTCACATAGTCGCCCTCGCGCACCAACAGATCTTGCAATTCACCGGCCACGCGGGCCTTCACAAAAGCCGAATTCACCGCTTTGACCGGCCCGGAGATTTGCAGAACTTGCACTAGCGGGATAGTCTGGACGCTGACCAAGTCGTTGCCGGCCAGCGCCACCACGGGCAAGGGCTTGACGGCCGCACTGGCAGCTGATGCGGGACTGGCCGCTGCGCCAGCGGCGGTGGTCGCAGTCGCGCTGCTCTTCATACGTTGCCATTGAAAAGCGCCACCACCTGCGGCAAGCGCCAGCACCAGAAATATCCAGGTTAATTTCGATTTCATAAAGCTTTTTCATCAAGGGCAAAGTGCGTCGGCTCGCGCAGCAACACCCCGTTAAGGTAGGTATCAATTAGGGCATCCAAATAGGCCAGCGGCTGCAAAGGACTTATTTGCGAGGGACTCAAGGCCGGCGCGTGACGCCACAAGGCCAAAAATAGAATAGACGAGAGCAGGGTCAAGGGGCCATAAATAGGGTCAATAGGCCGAAATTCGCCCCGCTTAACGCCCCGCGCGTGCACACGGGCAATCAACTCGCGCGCCGGATCAATCACCTCGTCGCGGTAAAAAGCGGCTAATTCTGGAAATTGCTGCCCCTCGCTGAGCATTAATTTGGCGATACCGCTACTTTGGCTGGCGTCTGCCTGTTGCCACCAGGCATGCAAAAAAGTGCGCATTAGTCGGTCGGTTGGGCCCTCGAAGGCGTCAATGGCGGCATGAAATTGCGACAACTGGCCCACGATTTTGTCACGCACCACGGCTTTGAATAATTCCTCTTTGCTGCTGAAATACAGGAACAAAGTGCCTTTGGATACTCCAGCCATCCGGGCCACGTCTTCCACCTTGGTGGCAGCAAAGCCCTTTTCCACAAAGAGCGCAAGTGCTGCTTGCAGCAATTCGCCGGGACGCGCCTCCTTGCGACGCTCGCGCTTGACCGGCATGGGGCAGGTGGGCTGGAAGAGGTTTTTGATCAACTGCATTTTTACTGACCGCTTGGTTAGTAGTTTAACTCCAAGTTGTTCCTAGCCACCTGAACGGCTGATGTCAGGCTTGTACGCCTGCCAGCGCGGTCGCCCTGTCCTGTGGGGGATGGGGCCACATGTCCATGTGCATCGTTGGCTTCACCGATGGGACACGCAAGCGCCTTATGCTCGGGGTTTTGACCATTCGGTCTTGACCTAGGAGATATTGCGCATGGGCACAGCCACACAAACCCTGGTCCTGGGGGGAGGATGTTTTTGGTGCACCGAATCGGTGTTTTTGCAGGTGCGTGGGCTCACGCAGGTAGAGTCCGGTTACAGCAACGGGCAGGCGCCCCAGCCCACGTACGAGATGGTTTGTACCGGTACCAGCGGCCACAACGAGGTGGTACGGCTGGAGTTTGACCCGCAGCAGATCAGTTTGACCGAGTTGCTGGAAATCTTTTTTCTGATCCACGACCCGACGACCCTCAACCGCCAGGGCCATGACGTGGGTACCCAGTACCGCAGCGCTATTTACTGCACCACGCCCGAGCAATTGCAAGCGGCCCAGACCATGGTGCATGCTTTGGATGCGGCCGGCGACTTTGGCAAACCCATAGTCACCGAGGTGCAGATGTTGTCCAACTACGCCCGTGCCGAGGAGTACCACCAGAACTACTTTGCCAAGAACCCCGGCCAGGGCTACTGCATGGCAGTGGCCGCGCCCAAAGTGGCCAAGTTCCGCAAGACTTTTGCGCGACTGGCCAAGCCCTGATATCCCGCCTTGCCTGATTCCTATGATTGAAACGCGCCAACTGCAATTTGTCTATGGCGCGGACCCGCCCTTGCTATTCCCTGACGTGACAGTGCCGCAAGGCGCCGTGGTTTTACTGAGTGGTCCCTCGGGCAGCGGCAAATCTACTTGGCTGGCATTGCTGGCAGCACTGGTCAAACCCAAGCATGGCGCGCTCACGGTGGCGGGGCGAGACTTGCGGCCTTTGTCCGGCCGCGTTGCCGATGCCTGGCGCGCGCGCTACATCGGATTTTTGCCGCAAAAACTGCATTTAAGCGCCGCCTTGACGGTGCAGCACAACCTGGAATTGGCTTTTTGGGCGGCAGGCTTGCCGGTCGATACGCAGCGGGTGCGGCAGGTGTTGGCGCAGTTGGGTGTGGCTGAATTTGCCCAGCGCCTTCCTTCGCAATTGTCCGGTGGTCAGGCGCAGCGGGTAGCCTTGGCGCGCGCAGTCTTGATGCAGCCCTTACTGCTTCTTGCCGACGAACCTACTGCCAGCTTGGACGATGCGGCAGCGCAGGGCGCTGTGCAAATACTGGTAAACGCTGCGCAGGAGTACAGCGCCACCTTGGTCATCGCCACGCATGATGCGCGCGTCGCGCAGACTGTGTCGGCCTGCACGGCTGTGGCGCCGATCTTGCTGCACC
>JBBAPY010000148.1:0-7762 GCA_040400635.1 Rhodoferax sp. | reverse complement strand
GTGCCGAGCTGTGATTCCACAGCGCTGAGCCGCTCGTCCAGGACACTCAAATGGGCTTCGATGGGCCCCAGCGCGTCACGGCGAACGAGATCGGCATCGAGGAACGCGGCGGCGTCCACCTGCCGACGCTGACGTTCGAGGGCCTCGAGCTTGTCGACCAGACCGTCCACGGTGGCCATCAGCGTGCTGTTGTCGTCCGCATTCGGAACGGTCAGGAGCGTGTCGATGGTGCGCTGCATCTCGGCCACCTGCTGATCGAGGCGCGCGACCTTCTCACCGGCGTCTCCGGCGAGGTCGAGCACTGCCTCCAGGGCTTAACCTAGCGAAAGCCAATATTTTGGCCAAGTCGTTGAAGTCTCCAGAGTGGAGCCCGGGAGTCCTCCAATCGACGGCATCGCTGCCCCTGAGATTAGGTTTTAGCTGCGAACTTCACCTTGAGCGCCACGTCACCAAGCGGACATAGGTGAGGGCACCATCGATGCGCCACCAGGAGGGGTCTTCACCCGGGATGCCTACATTGATGCGTAAGACCAACTGATATGCCGGATGACAGTACGCCAAAACCGGACTTGCTGGTGCTTGCTTGAGCTGAGACAACGGTTGCCATCCACAGGTTGCAAATGCCCCTGGGTCGGCTATGACACTCGGATCATTCGTCCCCAATAACACGATTGCTTGGTATGACTCGTTGACTGTTTGGGTCGAGTAAGCTCCCTGAAAATGCGCAAGTGCGGCTTGGGGAAGTGGTGCGGGGCAGTTGAAATCGGACGCGGCGGATGCGACGCACAGATCACCTCCAAGTCCACTAGCAACAGCAAGTAGATCCATCAACGCCTTCACATCAATCCCCATAGGCAAAACCATAACAGAGGTGCCATGAGGCACCTCTGTTCCTACAAGCATCTCAATAAGGTTGAAGCACGAGGGGCTGCACGACGCTAGCGCGGTTGGCGGCTACGCTCCAGATACTCTCGCCTCGACCGAAAGTTTGTGCGCCATCACAGGACGCCTCGAGAAAGTACGCGAATGCGTAGCGTCCGGTCGCTGTGGTGTTTCCGCCCATAAACTTGCGTGCTGTCTGAGCGAAGCCATACCCGGTGCCAGTCGTAGAAGTGTACGGACCGAAGGTACGGTTGTTTGGGCCAACGACGGAGATGCTGTGGGTGACGGTTGCTCGAGCATCAATGCCGTCAAATGGGCTGGCATCGACGCAGCTAATACTGGCTCGTGACCAGGCGTCCAGACGACCCGCAACGATGCCGTTTACTTCCTCGGCAATTCGTGGCACTCCCACCCCAAGTTGCTGAGCACCGAGCTTGGGGAGATCCACAACGGAGGTTTCGGGGTGACCTGAGAATAAGAACGATGGATTACTATAGTAACCTAAATTACAATCCCAGTCGTAAATAACTTATTGATTCCTGCGCAACTGGGTCACAGCCGAGCTCCATGCAGGAGGCGCCTTGGAAGCTCAGCCGCTCGCACTTTCCGCCACGCCACTGGCAATCGGGCCTTCAACGTCTGAAGATCTGACGGGCAGAAGTTCGCGAGGATATGCTGCTTCACGTACGCCCACACCGGCTCAATCGGATTCAGTTCAGGCGCGTATGGCGGGAAGTACACCACCGACAATCGAGGTTCAGCTGCAACGAAGGCGCCCAGCGCCTTCGTCTTGTGAATGCGGGCGTTATCGAGCAGTACCGTGATCGATCCAGAAATGTGACGCAACAGATGCGACAGAAACGCCAGGACGTGTGCGCCGTTGATCGATGCTGGATGCGTGTGTTGCAGAAACTGTCCCGTCGTGGCGATCGCTCCAATCGTCGACACGCTGTCCCAGCGGTGCTTGGATACCAACACGGGCGTCTGACCACAGGGGGCCCAGGTGCGGGTCACGGTGGGCTTCAAGCTGAAGCCCACCTCATCGATGAAGACGAGTGTTTCTCCGGCCTCAACTTTTTTTTTCCAACTCGGGCACCGTGGTGTCCACCCAGCTGACGAGGGCCTCCTGATCCTGTTCTCGTGCCCGCCTCATCGGTTTCTGTGGTGTGAATCCCCACTGCCGTAAGAGCCGACTGAGGTGATCGACGTCGTACCACACGTCGTAGGTCTGGCCGATCAGCTCGCGCACCTGTGGGCACGTCCAGCGGGCATTCGGGGCCTGCGCGGGGCCCGGCCCCGCGCTGAGGATCGTCATGATCTGGGCGCTCTGAGCGTCCGTCAGTCGTGGTGTGCGGCCTGGAGCAATGGTGGCTTCAAGAGAGCCCTGCGTGCGCAGACGTTGTCGCCATCGTCGAACGGCACTGCTGCTGACGCCGCACCGTTCGGCGATCTGGGTGGAGCTCAGCTCCCCTGCGCGGAGATACGGTTCAGCGAACAGTCGCCGTTCTTCCATCTGTTCGCGGGTCCACCGGGTGGGTTGCCAGGCTGGCAGCATGCCCTCATCCTACCCCTCTCGTTACGCTCCAACGCAGGAATCAATAATGTGTTGAATCTTGGCACTGGGTGACACGCGTTTAGGAAGTCCCCGCTCCCCCGCTGGTATTGCTTGCCCCTCTTTCGGAACTCAACGCATTATTGCGATAATCAGCTATGGATTGGGCTTTTCTCACCGCAGCTTACCGCTGTCCCCACCAGCTCCTCTCCTGCGACGTGTCCTATAGCCAGGTGCAGGAGCAGCCAGAATTGTCCCCAGCCCCACGCCAGACACAGTTGTCTTGGTATCGCAATCACAGCTTCCATCTGAGTATTTCTCCCGAAAACGATCCTCAGGGTGTTGCGGCAGTTGTTGATATCAAAGATGGTGTGTACACCGCTCAAAAGGGGCAAGAATTCACACGATTGGAAGTGGCGGAGCTTGAGAGACGTCAGGGACTCATCGGAATGCATATTCCGCCCGCTTACCTTCAGCCAACCCTGTCCAATTTTAGATTTCAGAATCAAGTTATATGCAGAACCAAAGAGCTAATTACACAATGTTATCTGATCAGCGTAGAGAACTGCGTATTCTTAGAACGGCAAGCCTTTGAAGTACAAGCACAACCTGTACCGCCCCTTCTGCGCGGTTCGACGTCAGATGATTTACTGGAAAATTCCCTGAGTTGTCAGTATATTATTGATCGAGATTCCGGATTAACACTTTTCCGACGCGTCGAGAGTACTGGCAGGCGAGTTGATGTTATGATTGTAAATGCATTTAAGTGTACATTTATTTAAACGGGCTTAGCAAATCCTTGCTAAGCCCGTTATCCTCTAAGCGTTCAGTAGATGCAGTCCTCGTAGATAGTGCCAGTATAGAGATCAGGTGAATAGCTGACGATACCGCCACTGAAATTAGTGTATTTTACATTGATACTGCCGTAGTAGTATCCAGGCACACAGGGTCCAGCAGCAACATTAGAACTCCACGGAGACTTGGTCAGATTATACCGGCTTAAATTAAGAATCTGTGTAGAGCTTTTACGATAGAGTGCCCCACTAGAGTGCCACATGTAAACGGTAATGTACGCACGTAAATCCTGATTAGTAGGCCCACAGGTTAACTGCCCCTTGGTGATGATCTCGGCGTTATTGTGGCCCGATTGGTGAGGGTTTGAAACCTCCTTCGTGCAACCAGTGACGTCCTATGCTGTGAGATCGCCGCCAGACTTTAGTGTGTCCTGTGCAGCAAAAGTCGGCCCTTCTGGGCGAGAATCGGTGACGGCGCTCGATGAGTCGCTCTCTCGCACAGTCGGGGCAAGATCTGTCTGACCACATCCAGCAAGCAGCAGCGTGATGACCAAAAGGCTAACTCTTTTCATACACCCTCCTGAGTTGACAAGTCGAGGGAGGCGAAATGTGGCAAGGCCTCCTCCCGGTCCCAGGATAGAAAAAATATCCTCCCCAGAGTTGCAGATTTGCGGCATCCTTCAGCGGGTCGCCATGTAGCCTAAGCTTGCACAAACGAGCGTCTGTGCAATGTCTTGGACCATCTGATGGCAGGCTACTTCCCACATTGCGAAACTATGTTGCACAATGAGCTGAATTGGCAACCTGTTTTCGCAACCCTGGAGGCCCCATGCAGATTGGCTATGCCCGCGTCAGCAAGCAACACGAACAGGACACCGCCGCGCAACTGCGGGCGCTGAAGGACGGTGGGGCTGAGCGCGTGTTCACCGAACACGCTTCGGGGGGCCGCTGGGACCGGCCCGAACTCCACAAGATGCTCGACCAGCTCAGAGAAGGGGATGTGGTCATCGTCTGGAAGCTGGACCGACTCAGCCGCAGCCTCAAGGACCTGCTTCACCTGATGGAGCTGCTGGGAGATCGGGGCGTAGGCTTTCGCAGCTTGACGGAGGCCATCGACACCACCACCCCGGCGGGCCGAATGATGATGCAGATGGTGGGGGCCTTCGCGGAGTTCGAGCGGGCCATGATCCGGGAACGAACCCGCGCGGGCCTGGAACAGGCCCGGCTGGAAGGGCGTGTTGGAGGCCGCAAACGCAAGCTCTTGCCCCATCAGGAACAGGACATCCGCGAGTCGGTGGGGTCCGGGCGGCGGACAGCGGCGCAGTGTGCCCGCCTATTCGGGGTCCATCCCAGCACCATCACCCGACTGCTCCGGCGTTAGCTGGCGCGTGAAACACGACTGGTCCCCCGAAGAGCTGGCTGGGCAGTTCACCCTGACCCATCCAGAACGGGCGTTCCTGGGCTTCAAGGGCGAGGCGGCCTCGCTAAGTCTGGCTGCGCTGCTCAAGACCTTTCAGCTCCAGGGCGAGTTTCTGGACCATCCCCAAGGGGTGCCCGGTGTGGTCGTCGATTTCCTGGCCCAGCAGCTTGCGGTCTCCCCGGCATGCTGGGCGGAGGTGGACTGGTCCACCCGAACCGCTCGGCGTTACCGCGATGAGGTGGCACACTTCTGTGGCTTCCGGGCCTTTCGGGGGCTGGATGAAACCGCGTTGATCGCCCATCTCATGCCTCTGATCGCCGATCTCAATTCAGACTCGGAAACCTTGAAACAGCAGGGACGAGAGTTTTTGCGGGGAGAGCGCCTCGTTCCGCCCACGGCGGAACGCCTGGGACGTTGCCTGCGCGCTGCCGTGAACAGGCAGGAAGCCCGCTGGTTGCAAGGCATTCAGGCTCGCCTCAAGCCCCAGTCCTGTCAGTCCTTGGACGCTTTGATCAGCACTGACGCGGCGGCAGATGACCTGCAACCCCTTCTGGTCATCCGCTCCACGCTGGCCGCGCTCAAGGACACCGCCGGGCGGGTCAAGGTGGACACCGTCCTCGAAGAACTCGCCAAGCTCGACGAATTGCGCGCCCTGGGGCTGACTTCCGAGGTTTTCACTGGCGTTCCGCCCAGAGTCGTCGGGCAGTACCGTCGCCGGGCGGCCAGCGAACCGCCCCGCGAATTGCGACGCCATCCCGCCCCCTTGCGCCATGTCCTGCTGGCCGCGCTGTGCTGGCAACGCCAGACCGAAGTCACCGATGACCTGGTGGAACTGCTCATCCGGGTGGCCCACCACATCGGCACCCACGCCGAGAGCAAGGTGGAGGCGGAGTTGCTGCGGCAACTCCGGCGGGTCAGGGGCAAGAGTGCGCTGCTGTTCAAGCTGGCGAAGGCCGCCCGCGCTCAGCCGGAAGGAGCAGTACGGGAAGTGATCTATCCGGTGGTGCCGGAGCCGGTTCTCGATGACCTGATCCGCGAGATGGAGGCCGAGGGCAACTATGACCGCCAGGTGCGCCTGGTTACGCGCAATTCCTACGGCCACCATTATCGCCGGGCCATCTCGTTGCTGCTGGACGCCCTGACCTTCCGCTGCAATAACGACCGCCACCGGCCCATCATGCGGGCGCTGGAGCTGCTGGCGAAATACCGGGACCGCCGGACCTTGACCTTTCCCCTGAACGAGGACGTGCCGCTGGGTGGTGTCGTCAAGGACGACTGGCAGGCCCTGGTCCTCGATGACGTCGAGGGGCGCAAGGTCAACCGCGTCACCTACGAGATGTGCGTCCTGACCACGCTGCGTGACAAGATCCGCTGCAAGGAGGTCTGGGTCGAGGGAGCCGGGCGTTTCCGCAATCCCGATGAGGACCTTCCCGGCGACTTCGAGCAGAAACGGGCCGAGTACTACTCGGCCCTGGCCCAACCGGGTGAAGCTCAGACGTTTACCCGTCAGCTTCGCACCCACATGGAAACCGCGCTGGACGCACTGAACACCGATCTTCCCACCAACGCCAGAGTCAAGCTGGTCACGTCGAAGAAGGGGAAGGGGCGGCTGTCAATCTCGCCGCTGGCCGCCCTCCCCGAACCGCAGAACATCACCCGGCTGGCCGCGGCGCTGGTACAGCGCTGGCCGATGACCAACCTGCTGGATGTCCTGAAAGAAACGGAACTGCGGACCGGGTTCACCACCGCCTTCCATTCGGTGGCAGCCCGTGAGGTGCTGAGCCGTGAGGTGGTGCAGCGCCGATTGCTGCTGTGTCTGCACGGCATCGGCACCAACGCGGGCCTGAAGCGGATGTGCAGTGGGGGCGGGGAGGACAGCTTCGCTGACCTCCAGTACATCCGTCGTCGCTACGTCCACAAGGAACACCTCCGGGCAGCGATCAGCCGCGTGTGCAACGCCATCTTTCAGGCTAGGGACGCCACGCTGTGGGGCGAGGCCACCACCGCCTGCGCCTCGGACAGCAAGAAGTTCGGGGCCTGGGACCAGAACCTGATGACCGAGTGGCACGCCCGCTACGGCGGTCCCGGCGTGATGGTGTACTGGCACGTCGAGCAGCATTCGGTGTGCATTTACAGCCAGCTCAAAAGCTGTTCCAGCAGCGAGGTGGCCGCCATGATCGAGGGCGTGCTTCGGCACGACACCGAGATGGCGGTGGACAAGAATTACGTAGACACCCACGGCCAGAGCGAGGTGGGCTTCGCATTCTGTCAGCTACTCGGCTTTCAGCTTCTGCCGCGTCTGAAGAACATCAAGCACCAGAAGCTGTACCGCCCCAATAAGGGCGAGCCAGAAAAATACGTCCACCTGCAAGCGATCCTGACCCGCCCGATCCAGTGGGAGCTGATCGAGCAGCAATACGATGAGATGATCAAGCTCGCCACCGCCCTGCGGCTGGGGACGGCGGATGCCGAGAGCATCCTGCGGCGCTTTACCCGCCAGAACGTGCAGCACCCGACGTACCGGGCGCTGGCTGAGTTGGGGAAAGCGGTGAAAACCGCTTTCCTGTGCGACTATCTGCGCCAAGAGAGCCTGCGCCGCGAGATCCACGAGGGCTTGCAGGTGATCGAGTCGTGGAACAGCGCCAACGACTTCATCCTGTACGGCAAGGGTGGCGAGTTCACCAGCAACCGCATCGAGGAGCAGGAAATCCAGATGCTGGGCCTGCACCTGCTCCAGGTCAGCCTGGTCTACGTCAATACGCTGATGATGCAGCAGGTGCTGTCAGAGCCGGAGTGGCAGGGGCAGTTGACCGGGGCGGACCTGCGGGCCTTGACCCCACTGAAGTGGCAGCACATCAATCCCTACGGCACCTTCACGCTGAATATGCATGAGCGGCTGCCACTCAGGGTCTAGCGGGTACAGGCGAGTTGGACAAATTTTTGTCCTTCGCTAGGTTAAGCCCTCATACGCAAGCCTGCGCCCAGCTACGGGTTCACGTTGACTGTTCCGATCTAGGGGACCTGATTCACGCAGAGGTCACAGCGGGTAAGTTGTGGCCGCCGCTTAGCCATATACAGTCGAATCAACAGATTCAGACCTCGCCCCCTGCACAA
>JBBAPY010000147.1:0-7825 GCA_040400635.1 Rhodoferax sp. | reverse complement strand
GTGTGACTCCCCCGCGGGTATCGAAACGGGCGCCTTGATGGCCATGCATTACGCCGATGAAGCGCTGGTGGTGACCAATCCGGAAGTCTCCTCGGTGCGCGATTCAGACCGCATCTTGGGCATGCTGGCCAGCAAAACCAAGCGCGCTATCGAGGGCATGGAACCTATCAAAGAGCACTTACTCATCACCCGTTACAACCCGGCCCGTGTGGACCAGGGACAAATGCTTTCGCTCGAAGATATTCAGGATATTTTGCGCATCAAGCTCATTGGGGTGATTCCCGAAAGCGAAACCGTATTGCAAGCTTCCAACCAAGGCGTGCCAGCGGTGCATATGGCCGGCAGCGAAGTCGCTGAGGCTTACAAGGACGTGATCGATCGCTTCCTAGGTGCCGACAAACCTATGCGCTTTACTGAAGCTGTCAAACCCGGCTTTTTCAAGCGCTTATTCGGTGGGAACTAAGAGCATGTCCTTTCTCTCTTTTTTGTTGGGTGAGAAGAAAAAAACAGCCAGTGTGGCCAAAGAACGCTTGCAACTCATACTTGCACACGAGCGCAGCGGCCGTAATGCTTCCGAACCCGATTACATGGCTGATTTGCAGCGCGATTTGATTGCGGTGATCAGCAAATACATCAAAATCAATCCGAATGACATCAAGGTACAACTTGAGCGTCAAGACAATTTGGAAGTGCTAGAAGTCAAGATTGAGTTGCCCGACGCGCGCTAGATTTTTAGGCCGAACCGGTGGCCACGTCCACCGCTGTTTTGTCCAGCACTCTGCGCAGCACAAAGCTCGAATGCACCCCGGTGACGCCGGCGATACGGGTTATACGTTGCAGCAGCAGTGACTGGTAATGGTCCATGTCCCGCACTATCACTTTAAGCTGGTAATCAGCCTCCTGGCCGGTGATCAGCAGGCACTCCAAGACCTCGGGCACCCCTGCAATTTCAGCTTCGAAATGCGCAAAGCGTTCAGGCGTATGAACGTCCATGGAAATATGGATGAGCGCAATCAAAGTCAAACCCAGTTTGCGCGCATCCAAATGCGCCCGGTAGCCCAGGATCAAGCCGGCTTCTTCCAATGCACGTACCCGGCGCAAACAGGGGGAGGGCGACAAGCCAATGCGGTCGGCCAAATCTTGGTTGTTGATGCGCCCATCTTCTTGCAGCAGCTGAAGAATTTGGTGGTCAAAACGGTCGAGTTTCATCAATTACCTGTATCTCCCGAGACCCGGGCATTGCCAATGAAAACAGCATGGTGGGCCGGTATATATGCCCGCTTTGCAGACTTTACATCTTAGGCTTTCGCGGCCCCGTGTTACATTAGCCACGCAGACAAGGCGTTCCACACGCCCAGCACCATCCCGGCAGAGGACGGTGCCAAGCATCTGCTAGTCGATGCCACAACAGGCTTTTACGCCTAGTTTGCGACTTTTCTTTCCTTTGTCACTTGCGCCCTGCCGAGCGTGGTGAATTTCTATTTTCATGATGTACAGACAATTTTTAGCGGCCCAACAAGCCGCGACCACCATCGGTAAATACCGCATTGCCGCCTTGCCGGCCCGTCTTGGCACGGGCCATTTTTGCGCCCAGGTGTCGATCGCCAGTGGCCAGGGACAGGCCAGCACCGACCGCGTGATGCGCTTTACCCCCGTTTTTCACAGCCATGAAGCAGCCGCACGGTATGCACTAGAGCAAGGCATCGGCTGGGCCCACAGCGCTATTGGCAGCCCCTAAACCCCCACGAACATGCCACAATCCGCATTGCGAGTAAAAGGAAACCTATGGCAAAAGAAGAGTTAATTGAAATGATGGGCATTGTTAACGAGGTATTACCGGATACCCGTTTTCGTGTGACCTTGGACAACGGCCACCAGCTGATTGCCTATTCGGCGGGGAAAATGCGTAAAAACCATATCCGTATCCTGGCCGGGGACCGCGTTTCGCTGGAGCTGTCGCCCTATGATTTGAGCAAAGGCCGCATCAATTTCCGCCACATCGAAGGCCGTGGCCCCATGGTGCCGCGCCGCACCGCTGGTTGATTGTTAGGTGACTGCGCGCGCCAGCGCGCGTCGCTTGCGTACCGCCAGCGCCAAGCTTTGTAACACCGGCGCTGTTTGCGCCGTGCTGATGCAAGCATCGGTCACCGAAACCCCGTGCTCTAAGGCCTTTCCCGCCACCCTGTCCTGACGGCCTTCACGCAGGTGGCTCTCCACCATCAGCCCGCTAATGCGCATGTCGCCCTGCGCAATCTGATCGGCGACCGCTTGCGCGACCTCGACCTGACGCGCATATTGTTTGCTGCTGTTGGCGTGTGAGACGTCGATCATCAATTGCGCACGCAAACCCGAAGCTTCCAGTAAGCCGCAAGCCGCTTGCACATCCGCAGCGCTGTAATTGGGCTGTTTGCCGCCGCGCAAAATAATGTGGCAGTCCGCGTTGCCCTGGGTTTCAAATACCGCTGCCTGGCCCCATTTGGTCATGCCCATAAACGCGTGTGCCGATTGGGCTGCGAGCATGGCATCGACGGCCACCTTAACCCCGCCATCGGTACCGTTCTTAAAACCGACCGGACAGCTCATGCCGCTGGCCAATTGGCGGTGACTTTGGCTTTCGGTGGTGCGCGCTCCAATGGCGCCCCAACTCACCAGATCACTGATGTACTGCGGACTGAGCAAATCTAAAAACTCGGTCCCCACCGCCAGGCCGAGCTTGACAATATCCAGCAGCAAAGCGCGCGCAAGGGTCAAACCTTCGTTGATCGAAAAGCTGCCGTCCATATGCGGATCATTGATGTAGCCTTTCCAGCCCACCGTGGTGCGAGGTTTTTCAAAATAGCAGCGCATCACGATCAATAAATCATCCGCCAGGCTTTCGGATTGGGTATGGAGCCAATGCGCATATTCCATCGCCTGGCCATGGTCATGGATGGAGCAGGGCCCTACCACCACCAGCAGCCGATCATCGCGCCCATGGAGCACATCGCAAATAGATGTGCGGCTTTGTTCTACGCGGGCCAACACGGCTTCAGAGGCAGGCAACTGTTCTTGTAGCAGGGCTGGTGCGATCAGGGGCCGAATGGATTGGATGCGGGTGTTGTCGGTACGGGATTGGTCTGGAGAATTGGGCATGGTGATGGCGCAGCGGCAAAGCTGGCATTGTCCTGCGAAAACATGCAGCCTTTATGATGTAAACCCAACCGACGGAGATGGCTATGCCTGAAGCAGCACGGATTCAAACCTTTAGCGAGTTCTATCCCTTTTATTTGGGTGAGCACGCGAACCGAACCTCTCGGCGCCTGCATTTTGTGGGTTCGAGCATTGGCTTGGTATTGCTGTTGACCGCCGTGGCCAGTCTCAATGCCTGGCTGATTCCCCTGTCTTTGTTACAAGGTTACGCCTTTGCGTGGGTGGGGCATTTTTTCTTTGAGCACAACCGCCCAGCGACATTTAAATACCCGCTGTTTAGCTTCATGGGCGATTGGTGCATGTGGTGGGACATGCTGCGCGGGCGCATCCCGTTTTAAATTTGTCCGGTTTTAGGCGGAAAACACCTCATCGCCTAGCTCAAAGGAGATGAAGGCGCCCGCCGCATCTAGCGCACCGGTTTTGGGTACACAGAAAAACTGTATTTCCGATGCCGGCGCTAGCCATTTATACGCATCCCCCTTGCAACTTCCCCTCACATGAATGAGGTTGGGTGCGCAAAAAGCCAGCGACTGCACATCAATCGAGGCGCCCCCATGCACCAAGGCCAATAAGCCTGGTTGTACATCGGGTGGCAAGTGGCTGCGCCATGCTTGCAGGGATTGGGCCAGCGCGCGCAAAAGGCTTTCGGCAGAGGCCTGGATTTTGGTGCTCGGTGGTGTGCTGACGGTTGCGGCGTCGCTCGTTCCAGCAGCGTTCACCGCCTGCGGCGGCAATTTGGCTTTGCGGGCGGTGATCTGGCTTAAAGCGGACTGTGTTGCCGACATCTTGGCGCCTTTAAGCGCTTGCAAAAGATGTGGCTCTTGCAGAGTTTCAAGGCCAAGCCTTTTATACACATGACAGGAGACCTTTTCCATCGTGTTCATACCCGCTCAAAAGGACGCCTGTTAACCGCACACGAAGGGATTTTCGCTAACGCACGCCCGAGAAGCCGCGTTTATACAACAAATTGTAATATTTTGTGATTAAAAAATGAATTTTAAATCGACAACTACATTCAATGCCCGTGGTGCATTAGCTGCTACTGCGTAGCCGCTCTGCGCCTGGGACCCCAAGCTCCGGATGCAATTGACCGGCCAGCAACCAGGCGCCTAACAATATCAGGGCGCCAACCGCAAATACGCCGACCACAGGCGCAAATTGCAACACGACCCAGGCAATCGCTGGAGACACGATGCCTGACACATCGCGAAAACTGGAATAGACCGCTGACATCTCCGTGCGCTCGGATGGCTTGACCGACATGAGAAAGGGCAGGCCTGCACAGGTGTCCAGCAAGACCAAAAACACGGTGCCGGCCAATAACAAGCCAACCGTCACCCAGGGCCAATGCGAGAGCGCGGTGGCGGCCAGGTAACAGGCACTGGCGCCCAGGCAGCCGGCTCGGATCGCGGTGCGCACCGAGCGCCTTTGCATCCATGCCAGCATCAAGGGCGCTAGAAACAGCCCCATATTCGCCACCGAACTGGCTATGCCGCCGACTTGTTCGCCCAGGTCGTTTTCTACCGCAAAAATGCCCAAATAGACAAAAAACATCCACCAACCACAAGAGCGGACCAAGGGCAGCAACCAGGCGGTCACCAAGCGCGGTTGGGAAAAAAATCGGGCGATGAGTGCCAAAGGGTTGGCCCGGCGTGAGTCATGCGCTGGCGCGGCGTCACTACCTGCGCCCCGCGCCAGAAACTTGCCATCGCCCAAGGGTGTTTTCCAAATCAACCAGGCCATCCAACTAGCGGCTCCGGCCAGCAAAATAAAAGGCGCACCACCCCACACCGACAACAACCAGACCCCGGCAAACGGCCCGATGGCCCAGCCGGCACCGCCGTAAAACAAACGCATAGTTTCTAAGCGACTGAAATCGGTTTTTTCCAAATGGTCCAGCACATAGCTGTTGTAGCAAACAAAGGAAATGGCCGCTGCGATGACGGCGCACAACAGCGCCAAAGTCGTCCACTTGCCTTGCAATAGGCCCAATGCACAGGCCACCAGATACAAACTCACCGCACCCAAATACA
The DNA here is from genome assembly GCA_040400635.1 of Rhodoferax sp. Lineage (GTDB taxonomy): Bacteria > Pseudomonadota > Gammaproteobacteria > Burkholderiales > Burkholderiaceae_C > Allorhodoferax. The sequence continues at coordinate 2,603 of JBBAPY010000147.1, read as the reverse complement.
CCTGCCGCCGCGTCAATACCCGGACCAGCGCCGGCACCATAAGCGCCGCCACCAACGATGCCAAACCGACACAGAAATAGATTTCTGAAACCAGCTGCGCACTGCCCCAGGCACGGTACAGCAATAAAGGAAACACCGACAAAGTACAGCCCCGGCACAAAGCCTCCAGACCCGCAATACGGGCAAAGGACTCGACCGTCGGTTGCGGGGAAACAGAAAGAGGCAGGCTGGGCATAGGGCTTAGGGCAAGAGCGCCGATTGTGCCCTGCCCCTTGGCGCCCACTATGTCGCTTACGACGGCGGTCAGCGGATCTGCGGCGGTGCCCGCAACTGCTCCGGCGTGGTGAAATAAGCCGCGAGGGATGCCCCTTGATCGGCGGATTGCCGCAATGCATGTCTTGCAATGCTGCGCAGATGCACCTCATCGGGCCCATCCATCAGGTGCATGGCGCGTCCCCATGACCAAAAATAGGCCAGTGGCGTATCGGGCGACAAGCCCATGGCACCAAACATTTGCATGGCGCGGTCCACCACCAGGGTTTGCAACTGCGCCGCCACCACCTTGACCGCCGCCACATCGCTGCGTAGCTGCTGTGGGTCGCTATCGGCCTGGTCGAGTCGCCAGGCGGTTTGCAAAAGCAGTAGCCGTACCTGGTCAATAGCCACCCGCGACTGGGCAATCCAGTCCTGCACATTGGAAAATGCCGATACATGGCGGCCAAAGGCTTCGCGTTCACGCACCCGCGCGCAGGCCAACTGCAGCGCCAACTCACACTGCCCGATGCTGCGCATGCCGTGGTGCAAGCGCCCCGGCCCCAAGCGCGCCTGGGCCATGGCAAACGCTGTCCCGGCTTGCCCCAGCAAAGCCTGCGGGCCTAAGCGCACGTCGTGCAACAAAATTTCGCAGTGGCCCTCGGGCGCCAGGTGGTGCAGCATCGGGATATTGCGCAGCACTTGCAGGCCCGGCGTATCCATGGGCACCAGTACCAGGCTGTGTTGCTGATGGGCGTCGGTGCCCGCTTGCACCGCCAGGTCCAGGTCGCGGCACATGACAATGAGCAGACGGCAATCAGGATGGGCCGCGCCGGTGATAAACCATTTGCGGCCTTGCAACACTAACGTATCGCCCTCGCGTCGCAAAGCGGTCTGCAAATTGGCCGGGTCCGAGGAGGCCACATCGGGTTCACTCATGCCAAAGGCAGAGCGCATTTGTCCTTGCAGCAAGGGTGCTAGCCAGCGCGCGCTTTGGCCCGCATCGGCATAGCGCAACAACAACTCCATGTTTCCGCTGTCAGGCGCCTGGCAATTGAATACCTCGGAGGCCCAGGGCAAGCGGCCCAAAAGCTCGGCAATGGGCGCGTATTGCAGATTTGACAGGCGCGTTCCCGGCGCGTCCAACGGCAGGGTGGGCAGGCACAAATTCCATAAACCCTCGTCCTGGGCCAGCGCCTTCAGGTCGGCCAAGAACGGCGGCGGATACACGCCATCGGCCACGCTTTGGTGCCAGGCAGCGTTGTGTGGCAGGACGTAGCGCTCAAAAAAGGTCTCCGCCTTTTGCAACCATTTGCGCGAAGTTGCAGAAGGGGAAAAATCCATGCATGGATTGTTGGCCCTATATTCCATAGAGGCCTTGATACACGTCAATTTGACCCGTGGGCGCCCCGGGGTCCAAGCCATGCGTTTTCGACCGCCACGGATGGGCAATGGATAAACTCAGGCCATGCTCCACTACGAAACCGTCCCCGTTACCCCGTTCGAACAAAACTGCTCGATTGTTTGGTGCGACCAGACCCACAAGGCGGCCATCATCGATCCCGGCGGCGATCTGGATCTTTTGATTGCAACAGCCAAAGGTCTGGGCGTGACGCTCGAACAAATCTGGATTACCCATGCCCATGTGGACCATGCGGCGGCTACGCAAGACCTGGCCGACCGCTTGGGCCTGCCCATCATCGGGCCGCACCCGGGCGATCAGTTTTGGATCGATGGCCTGCCTATGGCGGCCGCTACCTACGGTTTTCCGCCAGCGAGGCCCTTTAAGCCTACGCGCTGGCTTAAAGATGGCGACACCGTCAGCCTGGGCGAGCATGTACTGCAAGTGCGCCACTGCCCCGGCCATACACCCGGCCATGTGGTGTTTTATTCGCCAGTAATGAACCGTGCGTTTGTGGGCGACGTTTTGTTTGCAGGCAGCGTAGGCCGCACCGATTTTCCACAGGGCAACCATGCTGATTTGATGCACAGCATTTCCCACCGTTTATGGCCTATGGGCAATGACACGGTCTTTATTCCCGGCCACGGCCCCGAAAGCAGCTTTGGCGTGGAGCGCGCAAGCAACCCCTATGTCGTGGGCACTTAACTTGGTGCAAAGCGTATGAGCATTGCTTCCGTACGCGCTTTTTTTCAGGCGCACCAGATCGACATGCCGATCGTGGAGCTGGACCTCAATACCTCCACCGTGGCACTGGCCGCGCAAGCCCATGGTGTGGAGCCCGGTCGTATTGCCAAGACCCTGGCCTTTAAGCTGGCAGATGGCAAAGTGTTTTTGTTGGTGGCGCGAGGCGATGCGCACGACTGAGAACTGGCCCTTGCCGACTGTCTCT
>JBBAPY010000146.1:0-7876 GCA_040400635.1 Rhodoferax sp. | reverse complement strand
CGTGGAAGCACCCGCTGCCGCTGCTGCACCAGCCAAAGGCAAGGCTGCTGCCAAGCCGAAAAAATAAGAGCCTAGTGGCGCTTTAGCAAAACGGGCCCGCGTAAGCGGGCCTTTTTGCTGGTGCCCAGGCTTTGCTCTACCATGGCGCACCGCCGTCTTTGCGCGCGGTGCCAAGAGCGCAAACCGTGAGCAACCGCATGATCAAACTATGGGTTGGCCTGGGAAATCCGGGCCCGCAATACGAAGACACCCGCCATAACGCGGGCTTTTGGTTTATTGACGGCCTGGCCCGTCTGTGGAAAACCGCTTTGCAGTTCGATCGCAATTACTACGGGCTGGTGGCGCGGGTCAGCATCCAGGGTGAAAACGTCTGGCTCTTGCAACCCCATACTTTTATGAATTTGTCGGGCAAATCGGTGGGTGCCTTGGCGCGCTTTTTCAAAATCGAGCCCTCGCAGATACTGGTTGCCCATGACGAGCTGGACTTGCCGCCCGGCCAGGCCAAATTGAAGTTTGGCGGCAGCCACGCCGGCCACAACGGCTTGCGCGACATCCATGCCCAATTGGGCACCGGCGACTACTGGCGCCTGCGTCTGGGCATAGGCCATCCGGGTGACAAAGCCGAAGTGGTGCACTGGGTGCTGAAAAAGCCGATCTTGGACCAGCGTATCGCTATCGACCAGTGCCTAGACCGCGCGCTGACCGCGGTGCCGGCTTTGCTGGCGGGTGAGATGAACAAAGCCATGCTGCAAATTCACACAAGTGTGCCGCCACGGCCTAAACTTGCCAAACCTGTGGAGAACGCAGCGCCCAGCGCGCCGCCCGAATCCGCAGCCTAAGCCCAGGTGCCGCAGAGCGCCGGGCCCGTTTCGTGAAAAATGCATCAGGGAGGACGCATGCCATATTTCTTAATTTGCGGGCTTGCGCTGGCCCTTGCCAGCGCCCAGTTAGCGGCCCAAACTTTGTACCGTTGCGGCAATGAATACCGCGACACACCCTGCCCCAATGCAATAGCGCTGGACGCACGTGACCCGCGCACACCGGCGCAACGCGCCCAGGCCGAAAAACAGACCGCCAAAGACGCCGCCCTTGCCCAGCAAATGGAAAAATCGCGCCTGCAAGCGGAGGCCACCGCCGCCAAGCGCCTGCAAGCCCAGGCGCAAAGAGATGTTGCGCAAGAGAAAAAGCGGCTGGCCGATGCCAAGGCCCTAGAGCGCGCTCAGGAACCCGTCGCGCTCAAGCCACACAAAAAGCCGCGCGAGGATGTGTTTACCGTGCGCAGCCCCAAGCCGCCAAAAAATGCCGCGTCTGCGGCGGCGCCGCCAAAGAGCCCTTAGGCGCGTCTATCGGCAAAGTTGCACCGCGCCCTTAGGCGCTGGTGGCCTGCAAGCGACGGTATTTTTCCCACAGGGTTTCACGGCTTTCGGTGTGCGCCGGGTCCACCGGAATGCAGGCCACCGGGCAGACTTGCACACATTGGGGCTCATCAAAATGGCCTACGCATTCGGTGCATTTGTCTGGGTAAATCTGGTAAATCTCCGGCCCCATGTAGATAGCCTCATTGGGGCATTCGGGCTCGCAGACGTCACAGTTAATGCACTCGTCGGTAATGATCAAGGCCATGCGTGTCGCCTTAGTTCGCGCTTTGCAATTTGGCCTGCAAACACGCCAGCACGGAGGGCGCGACAAACTGCGCCACATCGCCTTGCAGGCTGGCGATCTCGCGCACCAAGGTGCTGCTGATGAACTGGTAGCGGCTGTCGGGCGTCAGAAACACGGTTTCTATGTCCGGCGCCAGGGCACGGTTCATGCCCGCCAACTGGGCTTCAAAATCAAAGTCGGTGACCGAGCGCACGCCGCGCAGCATGGCCTTGGCCTTGTGTGCCACCGCAAAATCGCGCACCAGTCCGCTAAAGGGCAGCACGCTGACATTGCCCAGCGGCGCCACCACCTCGCGCACCATGTCCAGGCGCTCTTCCAGGCTGAACATGGTTTTTTTGTGGTGCGCAGCGGCGACGGCCACGACCACGCTGCCAAACAGGGCCGCACCGCGCCGAATCAGGTCTTGGTGGCCCAGGGTCATAGGGTCAAAAGTTCCGGGATAGACGGCAATCGTGCTCATGGTTGCGCTCCTAAAGTGCTGGCTTCAGAGGGGATGGCTTGCGTGTGGGCCGTTGCTGCCATAGCGGCAGTGGCTTGTGATACCGGGGCGATAGGGCGCAGCACATGGGCGTGGACCGCGCCGGCTTTAAGGTGGCGGTGCAGCGACCAACCCAGCGCGCCCAGCGCCTCGGCGCCCCAGGCCGTGGGCGCCTCTAAATAGACCTGGCCGTTGGGCGCAATCGCTTTGCGCGCCGCAGTCAGGGCGCCTTCCCACAAATTAGCGGCAAAGGGCGGGTCTAGAAAAATCAAGTGCAAACTGCCCGAAGCTGCGTGCCGCAAAGCGGCCAGCCCATCGCCGCGCTGAATGCTGACGGCTTGCGCATCCAACTGCGTCTGCGTGCGCTTGAGCTGCTCGACCAGCTGCGACTCCTGCTCTACCAGGGCCACATGCGCCGCGCCGCGCGAGGCGGCTTCAAAACCTAGCGCGCCGGTGCCGGCAAAAGCGTCCAGGCAGCGCAGGCCTTGCAAATCCTGGCCCAGCCAGTTAAACAAAGTCTCGCGCACCCGGTCTGGCGTAGGCCGCAAGCCGGCAGCGTCCACCACTTTGAGTTTGGTGCGCTTCCACATGCCGCCGATGATGCGGACTTGGTTGCCGAGCTTGGCCGCTGCGCGCGGCTTAGGCGAAGGCTTGGCGGCGGAGGATTTGGGGCGCATGGGGCTATTGTCGTTGTTTGGGTGCTTGGGGGGCAAATACTGGAGGGTGCGTGCGCGCTTGGCAGCACCGTTCAAACGCAGTTTTCATGGCTAAAGCAGGCGGTGATGGGTGTGATGCCGGTGGCGCACAGGCCTGGAGCTGTCCGCCAAGATTGATGGGCCGCCGTCTGGGCTGTCTATATCTCCAGTGGCCTTACATCGGGTTGGCGGTGAATAAGGCGGTGGAGTTTGAAGGCTTTCGCATTAACATTTTTATTATTTTTTAAGTAAAAAATATAATTTTGATAATTATAATTTGTAAACAGTTATCTAACGACGTCAAACACAGGGATTACAAATGAAGAGGACATCAATACCTCAGAAGTCAATTAGGAAACGCCTGTTTCTCGCATCGCTCGCAATATTGGCGATAGGCTCAGTGTGGGCAGATCCGAGGGAAGACACCGAGGCAGCTTATGAGCGCAAAGACTACGAATCAGTTGCGAAGATTGTGAATCCCCTGGCCGTCGAAGTCGAGCGTGGGCACAACACTGGATTTGCTGAAGCACACATAATCGGCCAATGCGTGGCGCAAGATTATGCTGAAGCGGCTAAGTCGTACCTGCTTACTGCCCAGCAGGGCGATCCGTCAGCACAGAATACCTTGGGGTATATGTACGACACCGGCCAAGGTGTGATGAAAGACTATGCCGAAGCGGCTAAGTGGTATGGACTGGCCGCGCAGCAGGGCGATGCATCCGCACAGAGTAATCTAGGTAATATGTACGCCAAAGGCCGAGGCGTGGTACAGGACTTTGTCCAAGCGCTTAACTGGTACAGACTTTCTGCCCAGCAAGGCAATGCATACGCACAGTTGAATTTGGGGTACTTGTACAGCAAAGGACAAGGCGTCTTGCAAGACTACGTTAAGGCGCACAGTTGGTATCACTTAAGCGTGGCTAACGGCGTTGCAGGTGCAGTGAAGAATCGCGATATTGTCGCCAAAAAGATGACGCCTCAACAAATCGCCGATGCGCAAAAGTTAGCGCGGGATTGCCAAGCACGGCAGTTCAAGGGATGTGACTGATGCGGCTAGGGTTTGATCGCTGCACCCAAATCAAACCAACGTTTTACGCATCACCGAGACCAACCTTTAATTTGCGCGCTTGGCGCGCAATAAACGAGCGTTAGACCTATATTTAGGACATGCCTGCACTCAGCCCAAGCCAAACAAGCCTATTGCGCCAGATCTTACAAGGCGCTTGTCAGGCGCCGCCGCCCGATGCGCGGCGCTGGTGCTTGGCTGGCCTGCCCCTAGGCTGGCTGGCGCCAGACCACGACGCAGCGCTGGCGCGTGAGCTGGCAGACACGGTGCTCAGCGACGGGCAGCGTATCTGGCAGGCGGCGCATTGGCCGGTGGCGCAGCGTTCGCAGGCTTTGCAGGCTGCGGCAGAGCGCTTGCACGCGCAAGGGTTGATTCGCGGATGGCGCAATGAGCAGTACAGCTACTGGGGCGATACCGGTGGCCAGCCGCATCCCGACCTGCCTGAGTACTTCAGGCTGGAGCGCGCGGCCTTTCGGTTTTTGGGTTTGCACAGCCACGCAGTGCACATCAATGGCTTCACATCAGACGGGCGTATCTGGTGCGGGCGGCGCGCTTTGAGCAAGGCTACCGATCCCGGTCGTTTGGACAACTTGGCAGCGGGTGGATTGCCCGCAGGGGAAACCGTACTGGACTGCGCGCTGCGCGAGTTGTACGAAGAAGCCGGCCTGCCCGAAAGCCTGGCGCGACAGGTGCGGGCGGCAGGCCATGTCACCACCGCGCGCATGGAAGCCGAGGGCTGGCACGAGGAAACGCTGCTGGTGTTTAACTTGCTGCTACCGCCAGATGTGCAGCCACACAACACCGACGGCGAAGTGAGCGGCTTTGAATGCTTGTCGCTGGACGAGGTGATGCAGCGGATAGCATCGCGCGATTTCTCAGAGGACGCGGCTTGTGTGGTGGCGCAGGGTTTGCTGCATTATTGAATTTTCAGCGCATCAGCTACGGTGGCATTTACCCCGTCTTGAGCAAGCGGACTTTGCGCTTTTGATGCTTCAGCAATTTGGCAGCTGCTTGGTCAAAGGTGACGAACTCCTGACCGCCTAGCAGCTCGCCCTCAAAAGCAATCACGCCGTCTGCAAAGTCGCCCCCGGTTTGGAGTAAGGCCAAGCCCGCCAGCACCGCCGGTGTGTTGCAAACCACTTGACTGACTTGCAGCAAGGTACGTATTGCATGGCTGATTTGTTCTGGGGTATATCGGTAGCCTCGTTGTAGTACCCACACCATTTCGCACAGCGCGGTGGTTGGCACGGCCATCAGGCTTGCAGTTTGCAAAACTTTTAGGGCCAGGGCGCTTTGTTTGGGATCATCTTGCGTCGCCAGCCTAACCAGCACATTGGTGTCTAAGGTGAACTTCACGTTTTTCCTGCCCACGCCTTGGCAATTAACGCGTTCATGTCTTCAACGCTCAGTGCTTTGGAAGGGGGTGGCAGGCAGCCCACAAATGCGTCCAGCCCATGCGTGGTTTTCGCTTGCAGTGCCAGTACACCATACGCGAGCTTGTCCACTTCAATTTGTTGCCCGGGTGCGATGCCCATATATTCCAGCAACTCGCGGCGTAAAGTAATCTGACCTTTGGCGGTGACCGTTAATGCAGCCATATGTGGTCCCTTCAGAATGAATTAAGAATAAATTAAGAATGCAATTTTACATTACTTGTAAAACCATAGCTCATTTAAATAAACGAGTGCGGACCTTGAGGATGCGCTTGCCGAATGCCTGCCGCAAGTTTTCGTGGCGTGGACTGCAGATCCTAAAATCGGCGATCGATTTTTTGCAAGGCGTCCCCCACTGTCTGGCGTGTTTTTTTGCTGACGTCGTTTCCTTGGGCCAGTGTCGGCCACATGGATGCCGCATGGCGCACCTCTTCAATAATTTTCGCGCCCGCCTCAACCCGAAACGCGCTTGCAATTTCCATCAACTTGTCCCTCTCGGGATTACCACTGCCAGCAATCGCCGTGGTGTGTTCACCGCCCATACCTTGGCTAAACGTTAGGTCATACGCCGGAGACAGCTCCCATCCATTTGCCCCATAGACAAAGGCAAAGTTCTTGGCATGATCGTCTTGGTTGTGCGTCAGGACGTTGAATGTCATGCGCCTGAAGGCCTGTTCCACTTGCCTAGCGTCCTTGGTGAGAATGGACGTCGCGGCCAGAATGTCTTTGTAATCTAGGCACGGTGTCTTGAAATCAGCGTAATACAGCCCGGCCATGGTCACCCCATGGCGACGCTCATTGGCATGCCGGTCAAATCTGCGCACCGCAAAATATTGCTCTACAGTGGAGCCGACTTTGACTTCCAGCAGGGCTGATTGCGGCATAGCAACATCTGCGATTTTGGCCATATCAGCATAGGTCTTCTCCGCCCGCCCCATGTCCTGCGGATCTTCCTTGGACCTGAATTTCACCATCCAATGGTGGTAGCCCTGCGGGATATCATGAAAGCCGGATAAACAATCCGATGCGTTTTCGGATAAAGCCACCGTTACCTTGGGTCGCGCACCGCCAGGTGATCCACCTTGGATGCGTAACTGGTTAAAAACATCTTGGGTAGAACCCGAGAGCACCGCTTCAACGGAGGCCACAAGCGATGAGAGATTTACCCTGTCCTCAATCGCTTCTTTTTCGTACTCTGGCTCATAGCGCAGCGCGCCCATTGCGCGGCTACCCATGTACGCAAGGCGATCTAGCGGCGTGATCTGATGGCGACTCCAGCCAAGCCGGCTGTTGAATGCGCGGTCCATTAACAACAGACCCCATCCATCGGGCAGTGAATCGTTGAAGACTCCATGCAGCCCGTCAAATAGCGGGTCTTTGGCTTTTTGCAGGAGGGCGTTGAAAGCCAAAGACCGGGGCGCCAGATCAAAGCCCTCGGCTAACCATTGCGGGGTGTATTGAAAAAATATCTGGCCTTTATCGCTGATAGCGAGCATGCCTACGTCTGCGGCGCCGAACATGACCTTTAAACGGTCGACATGCCTATTCATTTGCGGCCTCGCTGTCTTTTTGTGTCATCGAGTTCACGAATAGAGAGTGGCGCTTGTTCGGCCAGAAGCTCATCCAGCTCAGAGAGCCGATCCAAAGCTGTCAACAGTTGCACCAGACTGGACAAGCTGATGTGGCCGGTGGTCTCAAAGCGCTTGAGAGAGGCTTCGGCAACGCCGGCTTTTTCAGCCAAGGTTTTGCGCGACATGTTTTCCCGCAGCCTTGCTGATTTGGCGCGCGCGCCAATGTCCTGCAAAATCTCAGCTTGCGTTTTGTATTCAATGGATATCATGTTGCCTATTATTGCATTTAAATATCAATAATAGACAATATATTATCCTTATTTGGACATCAATGAAGCGGTTTGGCACGCCACCAGCCCGCGCACGCGCCTTACACGCTGCGCAAATGCCAGGCTTTGGGCCGGGTGAAGGTGCTGATGCCTTCGCGGGACAAAGTCAGGCCCACGCCGGAGTCGCCGTGGCCGCTCCAGGGCAGGCGCGGGCTGACGCGGTCGCAGCAATTCCAGTACACCGTGCCGGCATTCACTTGCGCCAGCAAGCGCCGCGCACGCGCTTGGTCAGGGGTGTACACGCCAGCGGTCAGGCCGTAGCGGGTGTCGTTCATGAGTTGTACCGCTTGCGCATCGCTGCTGACTTTTTGGATTCCGATGATGGGGCCAAAGCTTTCCTCGCGCATCAGTTCCATGCGGTGGTCCACATCCACCAGCACCGTGGGCGCAAACCAGTTGCCTGGCGCAGGGCCGCGTTGGCCGCCAGTGAGCAGTGTGGCGCCTTTGGCCAGGGCGTCGGCCACTTGGGCTTCCAGCACGGCTAGTTGCGGCGCGCGCGTGATGGCGCCGATATAGGTGTCTGTGCTTTCGGTGTCGCCGTGCTTCATGCCTTTGACAGTGGCCACAAAGCGGGCCACAAAGGCGTCATAAATTTTTTCGTGCACATAAATGCGCTCGACCGAGCAGCAGCTTTGTCCGGTG
>JBBAPY010000145.1:0-7902 GCA_040400635.1 Rhodoferax sp. | reverse complement strand
ATAGACCCACGATAAACCGATCAGGATAAACAGCGAGGGCAGCACAAACAAGACCCCCGCCACGATGCCGCCCCAGGTGCGGTGCATCAGCCAGCCCAGGTAAGTGGCCAGCTGCTGCGCCTCCGGGCCGGGCAGCACCATGCAGTAATTGAGTGCGTGTAAAAAACGCGCATCCGAAATCCAACGCCGCCGCTCTACCAACTCTTCATGCAGCAGCGCAATTTGCCCCGCTGGCCCGCCAAAGCTGATAAAGCCGACCTTCAACCAAAACGGCCAGGCTTGGCGCAGGCTGATGGGGGCTGGGGCGGTGGTGAATGCGGCTGGAGCCTTTGGTAGGTTCATGGTGTTTTCTGGTTTGCAGCGGTCGATCTTAAGGGTGCCGTCAGCTTTTAGTAGTCTGTTTATACTGTATTTTTATACAGTATTTCGAAGAGTCCCCGTGCCCACCGCCGCCCCGTCCCCTGCCTATGCCTATGCCGAGCTTTACGCCATGAGCGCGTTTAGCTTTCAGCATGGCGCGTCCTTGCCACAGGAGTTGGTGGCGCGGGCCAAGGCTTTGGGCTATGCGGCGCTGGCCTTGACGGACGAGTGCTCGGTGGCCGGGGTGGTGCGTGCGCACGAGGCGGCGCGTACGGCGGGTTTGCAGTTCTTGCCGGGCGCTGAGTTTGGTGTGCGCGCGGTGGCAGGGGAGACGCTGTTTCGCTTCGTCGCCCTGCCGCATGATTTGCAGGGCTGGGGCAATCTGTGCGATTTCATTAGCAGCGCCCGCCGCGCCGCGCTTAAGGGGCAGTACGCGCTGCATTGGCAGCTAACGCATGGCGGCTGGGCGGCCTGGCCGAGCTTGGCGGGCAATGAGATTATTTTGCTTTTACCGCCTTCTTTGCCTATGGAAAAAGCCTGTGCGATTGCATCGGCTGCGCGTGCGTGCTATGGCGCGCACGTGTGGTTAGGCGCGACGCGCAGCCTGGGTGCGCAGGACGCGCTGCACACTTTGCGCTTGCGCCAGATTGCACATCTGAGCGGCCTGCAGTTGGTGGCGGTGGGCGCGGTGCAAATGCATGTGCGCTCGCGCAAGCCTTTGCATGATGTGATCACCGCTGTGCGTTTGCGCCTGCCGGTAGCGCAGTGCGGACGCGGTTTGCAGGCCAACGCGGAGCGGCATTTGCGCAGCCGTGCGCGCTTGGCAAGTCTGTTCGATGCCCAGCACTTAGCGAACACGCTGGAGATTGCCAATCGCTGTCATTTTTCATTAGACAGCTTGCGTTATCACTACCCGTTGGAGGCGGTGTTACCGGGGCAGACCCCGGCGCAAACGCTGCGCCATTACACCGAGGAAGGCGCCCTGGTTCGCTACCCCGCAGGCATGCCCGAGAACGTACGCGCGCAGGTGGCGCATGAGCTGGCTCTAATTGCCGAGCTGAAGTACGAGATGTATTTCCTCACGGTGCACGACATCGTGCGCTTTGCGCGCAGTCGCGGCATTTTGTGTCAGGGGCGCGGTTCGGCAGCGAATTCGGCGGTGTGCTACTGCCTGGGCGTGACCGAGGTGGACCCTGCGCGCATGAGCGTGCTGTTTGAGCGCTTTATCTCGCGCGAGCGCGACGAGCCGCCCGATATTGATGTGGACTTTGAACACCAGCGGCGCGAAGAAGTCATCCAATACATCTATGCCAAATATGGCCGCGAGCGCGCCGCTATTACCGCCGTAGTCACCCGCTACCGCCCGCGCAGTGCGCTGCGCGATGTAGGGCGCGCGCTGCAAATTCCTGAAGCCCTGATCAACGCGCTGGCCAAAGAGCATCCCGGCATGTACGGCCGCACGGTATTGGCCGGGCGCTTGCAAAGCGCGATGGAACGCTGTGCCGTTCAGGCGCATGGCGAGCAACCTGACTTCGCTATCCCACCACCCCGCCGCCTGCAACTCTGGCTTGACTTGGCTACGCAACTGCAAGGCTTCCCGCGCCACCTGAGCCAACACGTAGGCGGCTTTGTGCTGACGCAAGGGCCGCTGACGCGCATCGTGCCGGTAGAAAACGCCGCCATGCCTGAGCGCAGCATCATCCAGTGGGACAAAGACGACCTAGATACCGTGGGCTTGCTCAAGGTGGATGTGTTGGCCTTGGGCATGCTCAGCGCTATCCACCGCTGCCTGGACTTGATCGGCCAATGGCGCGGCAAACCGCTGCGCCTGCAAGACATTCCGGCCGAAGACCCGGCGACCTACGACATGATTTGCCAGGCCGATACCGTGGGTGTGTTCCAGATCGAGAGTCGCGCGCAAATGAGCATGCTGCCGCGCCTCAGGCCCCGCTGTTTTTACGACCTGGTGGTGCAAGTGGCCATCGTGCGGCCCGGCCCCATTCAGGGCGGCATGGTGCATCCCTACCTCAAAGCACGCGCCAACCCGCACGCCGTGCAATACGCCAGCGCGGCTTTGCAAGAAGTGCTCAAGCGCACTTTGGGCGTGCCGATCTTTCAGGAACAGGTGATGCAAATCGCCATGGCAGCGGCCAACTTCAGTGGTGGCGAAGCCGACAGCCTGCGCCGCTCCATGGCCGCCTGGAAACGCCAGGGTGGGGTACAGCATTTTTACGAGCGCCTGGTCGGCGCCATGGTCGACAACGGTTACACCCAAGACTACGCCGATGCCTTGTTCAAACAAATCGAGGGCTTTGGCGAATATGGCTTTCCCGAAAGCCATGCCGCCAGTTTTGCACTGCTGGTTTATGTGAGTTGCTGGCTTAAATGCCACGAGCCCGCCTGCTTTCTGGCCGCCATGCTCAACAGCCAGCCGCTGGGCTTTTACAGTCCCAGCCAATTGGTACAAGACGCCCGCCGCCATGGCCTCGAAGTGCTGCCCGTAGACGTGAGCCACAGCGAGTGGGATTGCTCCCTCGAAAAATTGGGGTCAGAACCCAATTTACAACCGGCCATCCGTTTGGGTTTGCGCATGGTGGCGGGCTTACATGCGCGTGTGGCTTTGCGTATCAGTGCGGCGCGCAGGCAGGGGGCTTTTGCCAGTACCGAAGACTTGGCTTTGCGCTGTGTGCTGGACGCGGGCGACCTCAAAGCCTTGGCCAGCGCAGACGCTTTGTTATCGCTCAGCGGCCATCGCCGCCAGCAGGTATGGGATGCGTCTGCGCTGCACCGTGCGCCCGCGCTCTTGCAAGGTGCACCGGTGTATGAAAAGCCGCTGGTCTTAGCCGCAGCGCATGAAGCGCAGGAAGTGCTGTTTGACTATGCGGCTACTGGCCTTACTTTGCGCAGCCATCCGCTGTCGTTTTTACGCGCCCGCCTGGCAGCTAAAAACCTGCTGAGCGCCGCGCAGTTGCGCGACTTGCCGCATGGCCGTTTGGTGCGCGCCTGCGGCATCGTCACCATGCGCCAGCAACCGCAAACCGCCAAAGGCGTAGTCTTTGTGACCCTGGAAGACGAGACGGGTTGCATCAACGTCATCGTCTGGAAAAGCCTGAAAGACAAACAGCGCACTGAGCTATTGCGGGCGCGTCTGTTGGCCGTCTATGGCGTCTGGCAGCGCGACGAAGACAGCGGCGGCCAGGTATGCCACTTGATAGCCAAGCGCCTGGTAGACCTCACCGATTGGCTGGGCGACTTATCCGCAGGCAGCCGAGATTTCCGCTGATAGTCTTGCCGCCCCATACTCGCTGCGAGGCCTTGCTTAGAATCCCTCGAAACAAGGAAACAACATGAAAAAATTCTTTTACGGCCTGCTGTTGGTGCTGGCCGTGCTGGCAGCAGCGATTCAGTTAGGCGGCCATGGCTATTTTTGGAAAGCCCTGGCCAGCACCTATTTCCAGGGGCATAGCACCGCGCATATTGACGACGCCAACAATTTTTCGCAAAGCAGTATTGCCGCAGGCACCCCTCAGGCCTGGCCCAAGGACGCGCGCTACAACCAAAAAACCTTGGACCCGGCCATGGCAGCCTATTTGCAGCAGTACGGCACGGCAGCTTTTGTGGTGGCGCAAAAAGGCGCTCTGGTGCATGAGCAGTATTTCGGCGCTTATTCCGCCCAAAGCCGCACCAACTCGTTTTCCATGGCCAAAACCATCACCACCTTGCAGGTGCAACAAGCCGTGCAGCAGGGCTTTATCAGCAGTTTTGACGCCCCCTTGACCGAGCGCTTGCCCGAATACGCGCAAGACCCGCGCGGTCAAAAGGCCACCGTATCGCAACTCTCCAGCATGAAGTCCGGCCATGACTGGACAGAGAACTACTACCTACCGCTCAACATCACTACTGATTTGTACTATGGCAAAAATGCCGAAAAACTGGTGCTCGGACAAGGCTTTGAGCGCGAGCCTGGCACCGAGTACGAATACAGCAGCGGCAGCACCCAGCTATTGGGCATTTTTCTCAAGCGTGCCTTGCAGGCCAAGGAGCCGGGCCTGACTATTAGCGGGCATCTGTCGCGCAGCCTGTGGGTGCCGCTGGGTATGGAAAGCGATGCGATTTACACCCTGGACCGGCAAGGCAGTGAAGGCGGCATGGAGCGCACCTACTGCTGCATTTTTGCCACGGCACGAGACTTTGCCAAGTTTGGTCAGTTGCTGCTGCAAGACGGCCAATGGAACGGCCAGACATTACTGGATAAAGCGTTTGTGGAGCGCATCCGCAAGCCCGATTTACAACCCTATTACGGGCATTCGCTGTGGATGGATTGGACGTATAAGTACCCGTTTTATTTCTTACAGGGTCACCAAGGCCAGTACGTCATCGTGGTGCCTTCGCTGGACCTGGTGGTAGTGCGCACTGGCCAGACCCGGGACAAAAAAACCAAAGGCCCCAATGGCATCACGCCGGCTGAGGTGTATCGATTTGTCGATCAGGCGGTGGCGATGGTGCAGTAAGCCAATGCTATGCGCATTAATGCGCACTAGCCCCAGAACATTGGTATTCTTCAAGCTGAACCCTAAATCAATACAAAATGCTCGAAGATATCAAGAAAACCCTTTGGGCATCGGCCGACAAGCTGCGCGCCAACATGGACGCTGCCGAATACAAGCACTTGGTGCTCGGCCTCATCTTCGTCAAATACATCTCTGACGCCTTTGTGGCGCGCCAAGCTGAGCTGAAAACCCGCCTGCGCGATCCGGCTGACGAACTCTTTTATGGTGACGCGGCCGACGCCGACATTGCCGCTGAAATCGAAGACCGCGATTACTACACCAGCGAAAACGTTTTTTGGGTGCCCGAAGGTGCGCGTTGGGAGGCCCTGCGCGCCGCCGCGCCCCAGCCCGACATTGGCAAACGCATTGACGATGCGCTCAGCCTGATCGAGGTTGACAACCCCAAGCTCAAAGGCATTTTGGACAAACGCTTTGCCCGCGCGCAACTCCCCGACGGCAAGCTGGGCGAGTTGGTCAACCTGGTGTCCACCATCGGCTTTGGTGATGATCCGTCCAAGGCCCGCGACATCTTGGGCCAGGTGTACGAGTATTTCTTGGGCATGTTTGCCAGCGCCGAGGGCAAGCGGGGCGGGCAGTTCTACACGCCTGCCAGCATCGTCAAAACCTTGGTGGCTGTGCTCTCGCCCAGCAAAGGCCAGATTTACGACCCTTGCTGCGGGTCCAGCGGCATGTTTGTGCAGTCCGAGCGCTTCATTGAAGACCACGGCGGCAAGCTGGGTGATGTGTCCATCTACGGCCAAGAAGCCAACCCCACCACCTGGCGTTTGGCGGCCATGAACCTCGTGATTCGGGGCATGGACTACAACCTGGGCAAAGAGCCCGCCGACACCTTCACCCGCAACCAGCACCCCGACTTGCGCGCCGACTACGTGTTGGCCAACCCTCCTTTCAACATCAGCGACTGGTGGAGCGCCAGCTTAGACGGCGACGCCCGCTGGGTCTACGGCACGCCGCCGCAAGGCAACGCCAACTACGCATGGCTGCAGCACATCCTGCACCACCTCAAGCCCACGGGCAGGGCGGGCATTGTGCTGGCCAACGGCAGCATGAGCTCCAGCCAAAACAGCGAAGGCCAAATACGCGCCGCCATGGTTGAGGCCGATGTGGTGGAAGTGATGATCGCGCTGCCGGGCCAACTCTTCTTCAACACGCAAATCCCCGCCTGCCTGTGGTTCCTGGCCAAGCAGAAAAAGCGCAAAGGCGAAGTTCTGTTCATTGACGCGCGCAAACAAGCCACCATGATCAGCCGCGTGCAAAGCGAGTTGACCGACGAAGTGATCGAACGCATCAGCCAAACCGTGGCCGCTTGGCGCGGTGACGCCACAGCCAAAGCCGACTACCAAGACATTGCCGGCTTCTGCCGCAGCGTGACCCTGGCCGAAATTGGCCAGCACGGCCACGTCCTCACCCCTGGCCGCTACGTCGGCGCCGAAGAGGTGGAAGACAACGACGAAGCCTTTGCCGACAAGATGCAAAAGCTCACCGAAATGCTAGGCGAGCAAATGGCCAAAGGCGCCGAGCTGGACGCGTTGATTCGCCAGAAGCTGAGGGGGCTGGGGAATGCGTTCTGACCTGCAAACCCCTCACCCCGATTACCGCGAGTGGCTGGCCGACATCAAAGGCCGTTACCGACATGTGCAGCTCAAGGCGGCTGTAGTCGTCAATACCGCTGTGCTCGAGTTTTATTGAGACTTGGGTGCAGACATCGTTGTGCGCCAGAGCAACACTGCATGGGGGCAGGGTTTTTTGACCCAACTCAGCGCCGATTTGATGAATGAATTCCCGGGTGTGGCCGGTTTCTCCAAGCGCAACCTGGAACAAATGCGCCGCTGGGTCAGCTTTTGGAGCCGCGCCCCCCAAATTGCGAAGCAGCCTGCTTCGCAATTGATGGGCATCCCCTGGTGGCACCATGTGGTCATCTTGACCAAGTGCAAAGAGCCCGACGAAGCGCTTTATTACGTCCAGCAAACCCAGGCCCACGGCTGGAGCCGCAGTGTGCTGATGCACCAGATTGAAAGCGGCCTGTGGCAGCGCGAGGGCCAGGCCATCACCAACTTTGCGCAAACCCTGCCGGCGCCCCATTCACACTTGGCGCGGCAAGTGCTCAAAGACCCGTATGTGTTTGACTTCTTGGGCCTGACCCCCGAACACACTGAGCGTGAGCTGGAATCCGCACTGATTGAACACGTCACCCAATTCTTGCTGGAGCTGGGCGCGGGCTTTGCCTACCTAGGGCGGCAAGTGCCGCTGCAAGTGGGTGAGCGCGACTTCTTTCTAGACCTGCTTTTCTACCATGTGCGCCTGCATTGCTATGTGGTGGTGGAGCTGAAAACCGTGGACTTTGAACCCGAGTTTGCAGGCAAGCTCAACTTCTACCTCAAGGCAGTGGACGCGCAAATGCGCCAAGACAGCGACGCCCCCACCATCGGCCTGCTGCTGTGCAAAAGCAAAGACCGGCTGGTGGCCGAATACGCCCTGAGCGACATTCAGAAACCCATGGGCCTGTCCACCTACACCCTCTCACACACCTTGCCCGAAGCCTTGCGCGGCAAGCTGCCCAGCATTGAACAGTTGGAGCAGGAGTTGGGCAAAGATTTGGATTCGCCAGAAGATGGGGGGCTGGGGTATGAGTTCTGAGCTACGGATACTTTGGGAGAGCGCTGGCGGAAAAATTCCTGATGAATGGGACATCGTCCCGCTTGAGGCCCTATTTCGAGATGCTAAAAGCATTGCTGTTGGTGTTATGTATCCGGGAACTCATGAGCCCAGTGGTGTTCCGTTGATTAAGGTTGGAGATATCAGGGGAGGCATCATTTCTTCTGCGCCTGACTTTTGTATTTCAGACGCGGTAAATCATGAGTACAGAAGAAGCCAACTCGTAGGTGATGAGTTGCTCATTACGCTGGTTGGTAACCCTGGCGGGCGATGTCCCGTTCGTAGTTGAAGGTTTAAGTTGGTGGTTGAAACTGTC
>JBBAPY010000144.1:0-8009 GCA_040400635.1 Rhodoferax sp. | reverse complement strand
GTTTGCTCTAAATCCATCACTATGTCAGGTTTACCATAGTCGAATTTATCCACATTAATATAACCATCCAATTTATTCACACCGCAGCCAAGATTCAAACGTAGTGATTTATTCATGATATTTCCTGAATTTTCCTGATATCAAAATATTAAATTCACATCTGACGTAGGGCTATAAACCGCCATAGGTAATCCCCTTAATTTCGCTGCGTAGCAAACACATCAGCTGCCTTCGCCAAGTCGGCAGCCACACGCTCGAGAACGGGCTTCCAATCCATTGTCGCATCCTGCCGGTATATTTTTAGTGAGGGATACCAGGGACTCGTATCCCGGTCTAGCAGCCAGCGCCAGCAAGTATCGTATTTATTCAGTAGCCAGGTCGGTTTGCCCATGGCAGCGGCCAAATGCAGTGTAGAAGTATCTACGGAGATCACTAAATCCATCTGGGAAATAAGGGCTGCCGTATCAGCGAAATCATGTATATCGTTAGAAAAATTATAAAAATTTCTTTTGGGCCAATACAATTCCTCGTGCCCATATATCTCGGTCTCTGCTGCCTCACCTTTTTGCAAGCTAAAAAAAACAAGGTCTAATCCCCTCAGCGCGTTCGCCATCATCGCCAACGGAATATTGCGCGCTTCATTAAGCTCTGTCTGTGCGTCTCGGACGCCGCCGCTCCACACAATACCCACTTTGAATTTTTCCATCGGACCTAGGCGCTCTTCCCAAATGCGCATTTTATTTTCCGGGGCCTGCAAATAGGTTTGCGTGCCCGGCGCATTTTTTGGCGTGGTGCCAAATAGCCCCGGCAGTGACATTAAGGGGCAGTGGAAATCAAACGCGGACAAGACCTTGCCGCGTTCAATTACCTCGCTGACGCCCTCCAAACCTTGCATTAAGCCAAATATTGACTTTGGAACTTCCAGCAGCACGCGCGCACCTAGCTGACTGCAAAGCAAAACGTAGCGGCAGAAGTGAATGGTATCGCCCAACCCTTGCTCGTGATGCAATAGGAGCGTTTTCCCTTTCAGTGTTTGCAGGCCGTCCCACTGGAGTGCCGCAAATGGACGTTGGTATTTAACGTATTCGCCATATTTCCAACGCCATTCGTAATGCGCCCAGCCCCGCTCCCATTGCCCGCTAAGTAACAAGAGGTGTGCCAAATTCCAATGGGCCAAGGCGCTATTAGGGTGGCGGGCCAGCGCGGCTTCGCAGCAGGCAGTGGCCTCAGAGATGCGGCCAAGCATGCGCAAGGCTTTAGCCAGATAAATTGCAGCCTTCTCAGACGCTGGGTCCAGGTCCATCGCATTGCGATAACTAGCCACTGACATCTTCCACTGCTTGAGCGCACTTTGCGCATTGCCGAGATTCAAATAGGCGGGCACGCAGGTGGCATCGGCCGTGATGGCTTGTTGAAGGCTGGCCACAGCTATGTCCAGGCGCCCCAATTGCTTCCAGACTGCTGCGCGGTTGACCAAGGCTTGGACGTAGGCAGGTCGGATGGCAATCGCGCGGTCGTAACTTCTGATGGCCTCGTCAAATCGTAAGAGCTTTTCCAGTGCCAGCGCCCGGTGAAAATGCATGCTTGCATTAGGCGGACTCAAGGCTAACGCTTGGTCAATCCATTGCACACAAACTTCTGGACTCTGGGTTTGCAGCGCCACCAGGCCCAACATATGCATCGCCTCAAAGTGCTGACCCTGCAACACCAGTACCTGTTCGTAAAAATAACTGGCCGCTTCCCACTGCCCTATTTTGTGCAGGCCGCTTGCCTGTTGAAAAAAGACGTCAATGTCCGAAGCCGCTTGCAGGGCTGGCTCTGGCTGTACGGCGGCGGTGGTCTGCGAATACATGCTTTGGTCCAAGAACTTGCTGTGCAGCCCCAGGCGAAAACGCCAATTTATGGTGTAGTCGAATCGACTTATTATGCAAAAGCACAGCAGCTATAGTTCCGCACATGCAATAAGCATGCCCGAAACTCCAGGCGCAAACCCACTATGAACGATGAATCCTTCGTAATTCGGACTACGCAGCGCATCCAAGCGGGCGACTACGCCCAGGCGCGGCAAGCACTAGAAACCCATCTCAACGCCCAAGCGGGCGATACCAGGGCTTTGGACTTGCTTTGCAAATTGGCGGACCGGAGCGGCGACTATGCCCATGCCGCCGACTGGCTGTGCCGCAGCCTGGAGATCGACGCCCACAACCACCGCGCCTACTGTTTTTTGGGCTATGTGATGTGCAAGTTGGGCCAGTTTGAGGGCGGATTGGAGTGTTATGACCAGGCTATTGCGCTCGACCCAGCGCAGCCAGCCTATTGGTGCGAGCGCGCCGCGGCGCTGGCTGAACTGGACCGCCATGCCCAGGCTGTGGCGGCTTATGAGCAGGCCCTGGCGCTGGACCCCACTTATGCCGATGCCCATGCCCATCTTGGCACGTCCTTACTCAGCTTGGGGCACACCGATGTAGCGATTGCACGTTTTGGCCAGGCCATTGCCCTAGACGCCCGCTGCATAAGTGCCTATTTAAATCGCGGCAACGCTTATCTTCAAAAACAAGAGCTTGCAAATGCCCTGGTTGACTATGACCAGGCGATTGCCCTCCAACCCGATAACGCATTGGCCTACGCCAACCGGGCCGCTGTACTCAAACACCTGCATCGCCTGGACGAGTCACTGCAAAGCAGCGACCGGTCTATCGCTCTAGATCCGCAGTATGTGGATGCGCGGTTTAACAAGTCATTGACCCACCTGCTGCGCGGAGACTTGGCCGAAGGCTTTCGCGGCTACCAAGTGCGCTGGCAAACCCCCACCTTTGCACCGATACGACGCAATTTCGCCCGGCCGCTTTGGCTGGGCGAAATTGCTATCCAAGGCAAGCGCTTATTGGTGCATAACGAGCAAGGCCTGGGCGACTCGATTCAGTTTTGCCGCTACGTAACCCTGGCCGCGCGCGCCGGGGCTGAGGTGATTTACGAAGTGGAAGCGCCGCTTTACGACCTGTTTCAATCCTTGGAAGGCGTCACCTCATGGGTGCGGCAGCGTGAGCCCGTGCCCGCTTTTGACCTCTACTGCCCGGTGATGAGTTTGCCGATTGCCTTTACCAGCACGGTGCAAAGCATCCCTGCACCAACGCCCTACCTGAAGGCAAAGCCCGACAAGCTAGCCCAATGGGCTGATCGGCTCGGTCCTCGGCGGGGGCCACGCATCGGGCTGGTGTGGAGTGGCAATGCAACCCACAAAGCCGACCAACAGCGCAGCATCGCCTTAGGCTATTTTCTCAATGCGCTGCCGCCGGGTCTAGCGTACTTCAGCCTCCAAAAAGAGCTGCGCGATACCGACGCGCAGGCTCTGGCCCAAGCGCCGCACGTACGCCATTTCGGCGCTGCATTAGCGGACTTCTCGGACACGGCGGCTTTGTGTACCTACATGGACCTGGTCATTGCGGTCGACACCAGCGTGGCCCACCTGGCCGGGGCGCTGGGCGTGCCTACCTGGCTGCTCCTACCCCATCTGCCAGACTGGCGCTGGCTGTTGGACCGTGAAGACTCGCCCTGGTACCCAGAAATGCGTTTGTTTCGGCAAGCAAGTGCGCTGGACTGGGGCAGCGTCTTACATCGTGTGCGCACCCAGCTCGCAAGCAAGAGCTGGTAAGGGCCTTTCCCCTCACAAGACCTTATGGCTAAGCCGGTGCCAGGGCTAGAGCAAACCCTTGGTAAACACCACTTCCGGGTCCTTGGGCGCCATCTTATGGGCCAGCTGTAAATGGGCGCGGGCGGCATCTATGTCCTGCAAAGCGATCGCGATGCGCACCAAGCCCATGCGCGCCCGCACGCCACCCAGCTGGCTATTGATCGCCGGACCTTTGAGCGACAAGGCTAATTCGAATGCCGTTCTCGCTTCGTCCAGCCGGTCCAGCAACTCCAGCAGCTCGCCGCTGCGGTGCACGATTGCAGGTGAATCGGGCACACGCACCGCCATCGCTTGCAGTTGCACCAGCGCCGCCTCCCACTGGTCGGCATACAAACCATCGACCACCATGACAGCCAACTCGCCCGCCCAATAGTTCAATGCGCTGTCGGGCGCCCGCTGCCAAGCCTCAAGTGCAAGCGGCGCAGCGGCACTGGCCAGCGCAGCATCCCCCCAAAAGCGGGCTTGCTCTAAAAGCTTGAAATGCAAATACAGATCGTCCGGGTTTTGGCGCAAACTAGATTCGATGATGGCGGTATCGCGCTGCTTTTTGTTGCGGGCCTGTGCTATCTCCTTGCGATAGCCATGGTGGGTGATGGGTGCATTCAGATGCACCAGTTCCTGGCCGGTAGCGCGCAGTTGTGGCAGCAGGGTTTCGGCCACGTCTTCGTGGATGGCATGGCGAAACCGCACTTCGGGCGCGCGGCGGAACATACGCAACAGGCAAGCCTCCTGCACATGGCCATCCTCGCGCAAGTTTTGCATGGCCACCGTGGCCGCGCCTATTTGCCCATCGTGCAGCACGGCACGTGCTTGGGCCACAAATGCAGGCGATACATATTCATCCGGGTCCAGAAAAATAATCCATTCGCCAGTGGCAGCATCGAGCGAATGGTTGCGGGCCAGTGCGAAATCATGGCGCCAGGGCTGGTGCAAGACGCGCGCGCCTGCGGCCTCCAGCAGCGCCACAGAGTGGTCCGTGGAGCCGGTATCCACCACCACCAGCTCATCCCAAAGCCCTCGCACCCGCTCCAAAAAACCGGGCAGCATGTCGGCTTCGTCCTTGACGATCATGCACAAGGACAAGCGGGCGGGCGTTGGGTCGGTCATTCAATTCCTTTTGTGCGACGGACAATTTGGGCGGCGCTGCATTATGCAAGGCAGCCCAAGGACGGCTTCCGGTTATCAACGCCCTGCGTGCGCATGGGCGCTGAAGTTACCGGCATTACTTTTGCTTATGTCAGGCCATGCCCCCCAACATCCCCACCCTAGCCACGCCCGCAAACCAAGCGGTCAATTGCTGGCACTGCCGACATTTCGCCACCAGCTGGGACCCGGCGTTGCCCTATTTGTGCAAGCTGATGGGTTTTAAGTCCAAGATGCTGCCCTCTATACAGATTGTGCAACTCGACGGTCGCCCCTGCCAGGGCTTTGACGCCAAGCCCGCCAAAGTGGCGCCCAAGCCCGGGGTGTCGGTAAGCCGTCAATAAACACTAGCAAACCCGTGGCACGGGATTTGCACATAGGGTGACTCCATTGACACCTTTTTGACCATACTCCTTTATGTCCGCGTCCCATTTGCCCATTTCAGCCCTCTGGCTGGACCCGTTTCGCCCGCTCAGTCCGGCGAACGCGCAGGCTTTGGCCGGCGCGGGTCTGGTCGTCACTACCGTCAGCACGCTGGACGCTTTGCAAGAAGCATTGGCTTGCGAAGAAGCCGCCTACGCCATGCTGGTATTGGGTTTAGGTGGGGATACCAGTCTGATGGAAGATAGCGCCGCGCTGGTGAAAGCCAGTCGCCTGAGTCTACCCCTTGTCTGCCGCACAGAACGTCGCCATCTGGAAGCGGCGATTGCATCCATTCACCAAGGCGCCTGCCATGCCTTGGCCGCTGACGACTGGAGCGCTAGCGCCTGGGCCCAAACCATCAGCCGCGCCCGCGCCGCCAGCCAAGCCGCCAATACGATCGCCGTCAACGCAGCGGCCAGCGCCGCAGTAAGCGCCGCAAGCCATAACGTCGCACCCCACATGCATGCCGCCCCCGCCCAAGAGCAGGTGCGCAGCGTGGTCTATGTCGACCCCATCAGCCGCAATTTGCTAGCCCTGGCCCACCGGGTCGCGATGGCCAACGTGACGGTGCTGATTGAAGGGCCCACCGGCTCAGGTAAAGAAGTGCTCTCGCGTGTGCTGCACGAGTCATCGGCCAGCGCCAACGGCCCCTTTGTCGGCTTTAACTGCGCTGCCATGCCCGAGCACATGATTGAAGACATGCTCTTTGGCCATGAAAAAGGCGCGTTTACCGGCGCCGTCAAAGACCACCGTGGCCTGTTTGAACAAGCGCAGGGTGGCACCATATTTTTAGACGAGATCGGCGAGCTGCCGCTGACCTTGCAAGCCAAGCTGCTGCGCGTACTGCAAGAGCGCACACTGGTACGGCTGGGTGGTGAACGCACGATTAGTCTGGACGTGCGCGTAGTCGCTGCCACCAACAAAAACCTGCGCGAGTCGATTAGCCAGCGCGAATTCCGCGAAGACCTGTATTTCCGACTCAGCACCTTCAAGTTACGCGTGCCCGCACTGGCCGAGCGCCCTGGCGATATTTTGCCTATCGTGGCCCGTATGTTGGGCCGGCATGGCCGCAACGGCCAAAGCTGGAGTGTCAGCACCGCCGCGCAAACCGCGCTGCTAGCCTACCCCTGGCCGGGCAATGTGCGTGAACTCGAAAACGTGGTGCAACGCGCCATGGTGCTCTGCCCCGACCAACAAATCGACACCCAGCACCTGATGTTTGACGATATGTCGGTCGAGTCTTTGATGGCCAGTGGCTACCAAGCGCCGGCGCCATCCCTGCCTGCTGCGCCGCCCGCGGTCGATCTGCAACTGGCCCAGGGCGTACCGGCCAACATTGCCGAGTTGCTGGCTTTGGCCCAAGAAGACGACTGCGCCGACATGCCCTTGCAAGCCGCAGTCAAACACAACGAACACACTTTGATCCGCGCCGCCTTGGAATCCTCGCGCAGCCGCCTCGAAGCCGCCGAAAAACTGGGCATCAGCCCGCGCACCTTGCGCTACAAGCTGGCCCGCCTGCGCGATAACTCGCTCAGCGAATTGGCCAACGCCTAAATAACGCCACCCGACCCGGAGCCCACGCCATGATTGAAAAAGCCACCTCCGCCGCCAGCATTGCCTCCATGTTGCGCACCCTGGAAGCGCATTCGTCGCAAGCCAAAGGCCTGAGCGAGGACAGCGCCAGCGGCGTACAGAAAACCAACTTTGCCGAAATCATTAGCAAAGCCGTAGGCCAGACCAATGCCGCCCAAGTGGACTCGCAAAACACCACCCGTGCTTTTGAAAGCGGCGAAGCGGTACCGCTGACCGAGGTGGTGATGAAGATGCAAAAGGCCTCGCTGTCCTTTGAAGCCACCTTGCAGGTGCGCAACAAGGTGCTCAAAGCCTACGAAGACGTGATGAACATGCCGGTTTAAGCAAAGCCCGACACACCTTGACTCAAATCCTGCGCTGAAAGAGAACCTCTATGGCAACCGCAACCGCACCTACCGGAACCCTGCTCCCCGGCGCCACAGACGCAGGCGCATTGGCAACCCGATCCGGCGCTGGCGGACGTAATGCCATGGCCACTGTCGGCGGCGAGAACGCCATTCGCCTGGGGGACAACGGCATGCCACTGGCCGACTACTCCGGCCCCTTCGGCCCGATCAAACAAATCCTGGACCAACCAGCGGTAAAAAAGTCATTGCCCTTAATGGTGATCGCGGTGGCCTTGCTGGCCTTCGCACTGGTCTATACCCTGGTCAACCAGCCCAACTACCGCCCGGTGATGTCGGGCATTACCGAAGGCGACCAGCAAGCCGTTTTCGAAGCCCTCAAGGCAGCCGACTTCAAACCGGTGATTGACAGCAGCAACGGCCAGGTGACGGTACCGGTCACCCGCTACCACGAAGCCCGCATTTACTTAGCCTCCAAAGGCTTGCCCAAGACCGCATCTACTGGCTTGGACACCCTCAAAGACCAGTCGGCCATGACCACCAGCCAGTTCATGGAACAAGTGCGTTACAACGCCGCCATTGAGCAGGAGCTGGCACGCAGCATTCAGCAAATTGACTCCATCCAAACCGCCCGGGTCCACTTGGCGACGACCAAACCCTCGGTTTTTGTGCGCGACCGAACACCGCCCAAAGCATCGGTTGTGGTAACGCCCCATCAGGGGCGCAGTGTCAGCCCTACGCAGGTACAGGCCATTGTGCATTTAGTCGCTTCCAGCGTGCCAATGCTGCTGCCAGAAAACGTGTCCATCGTAGAC
>JBBAPY010000143.1:0-8015 GCA_040400635.1 Rhodoferax sp. | reverse complement strand
CGGATGGCTCCGTGCCCGACAACTGGAACAAACCTTTCCGTCAGTGGCTTGAGGACCCTTATCTATGGATGCCTCTGTATCTTTCGTCAGTTTTATCTTGCGTTTACGCGTTCAAAGATATCAGCGCCAAGCGCTTGAATATGTTCAACATCGCTGTGTATTCGCCCTATGCTGTTTATAAGTTTGTGGCTGAAGATGGCGTGATTTCTTGGGCCACAGAGCACAATTTCGACTCATTGACCCAATCCATGATGGCTACTACACCTTGGATCGAAAACACCAGAGAATTTGGTGGACTGATCATCATGATTGTGGTTTGCGCCATCAATTTGTATGTCAGCAGACAACAAGTGTCGAATGAAAACTTTATCGAAGAAGACAAAAACGCCCGCGCCTTGCGAGAGCTGGGGTTGCTGTATGCCAAAGGCCTAGGAGTGACCGAAGACGCGGCAGAGGCGCAACGGCTGATGGCACGATCTGCCGCCCAAGGGAACAAAGATGCGCAGGAATGGCTGGATGCCAACTGCCCCCAAAAGCCGGAGTGGTTGCAGAAGTTAGTCGGTGAAAACTCGTAATCTTTTTCTTGACTTTTAAAGCCAACGGCTCCGATCAATTTAACCTCAATCCTGAGTCGAAAGGCGGAGATCAGGTTAGATTGGCGAAGCTTATGTGCATTTACACAGTGTTGACATATTTCGGCGCTCAGACGACCATGGGCAACATTGGGAGATGGAAATGGGTAACGGCTACCAGGCCATCTAGATGCTACTGACAGAACTCGTATTGACCGCAACATTTACTACTCAAACAATAACGCTGCCCTGAGGTGGAGTCATAAAAAAGATATTGAAAATGGCCCAAGCTCCAAAGAAGCGCGACCCAACTCAAAAACCAATGCAGGGTAACAAATGGACATCACCCAGTACACCGCCATCAAAGCCGACACCCAGCCAAGAGCGACCGCAGGTTGATACATCCACAAGGTTTTCAACTTGTACCCGATGCATGGGAGCTGGCGGTCATTCAGGAAGCACTAAAACATTGCCCCAAGGTCAAACTGTGCCTGGTGGTCAACGCGGGCGACGCAATGCCGACACCGGGCAGCGCGGGTGCGGTGGTGTGGCAAGATTTTGCGCAAGCGGTTGCTGGTTTCCCCAGTACGCCCGTGAGCGATGAGTCCTTGGGCACGGCCATGCTCTATTCGTCCGGGACGACCGGGCGCCCCAAAGGCGTATTACGACCGCTTGCGGAACAAGCACCGAGTGAAATGCTCCCGCTTTTCGCATTTCTGGGCAAACTGTGGCGCTGTGAAGAAAGCATGGTTTATTTGTCACCCGCGCCGCTGTACCACTCCGCCCCGCTAGCCAACGTCAGCATGGTGATTCGCAGCGGCGGTACGGCCATCATCATGGAACATTTCGATCCCAAGCAGTACCTCATGCTGGTCGAGCGTTTTGGCATCACCCACTCCCAACTCGTCCCCACCATGTTTAGCCGCATGCTCAAGCTGCCCGATGCCGACAGGCTGCAGTACGACTTGTCAACGCTCCAAGTGGCGATTCATGCTGC
The DNA here is from genome assembly GCA_040400635.1 of Rhodoferax sp. GTDB lineage: Bacteria > Pseudomonadota > Gammaproteobacteria > Burkholderiales > Burkholderiaceae_C > Allorhodoferax. The sequence goes on along the minus strand of JBBAPY010000143.1, from coordinate 6,446 downwards.
GGCGCCCTGCCCAGCCCAAGTCAAAGAGCAGATGATCGCCTGGTGGGGGCCCATCATTCACGAGTATTACGGCGCCACCGAGGGGCTCGGATTTGCCGCCTGTGATACAGCCCAATGGCAGGCGCACCGCGGCACCGTAGGGCGCATTTTGTTTGGGCAATTGCATATCCTCGATGATGCAATGCAAGAAGTTCCCAAAGGGCAGGCTGGAGAAATTTGGTTTAAGACCGGCTCTGCATTTGAGTATTTCAATGACCCCGCACGCACCGCCGAATCTCGCTCCGCCGACGGAACCATGAGCACCGTAGGGGATGTGGGCTATGCGGATGAGGATGGTTTTTTGTACCTGACCGATAGATCGTCGTTCATGATTATTTCGGGCGGTGTCAACATCTACCCCCAAGAATGCGAAAACCTGCTGGTCACCCATCCCAAGGTGGCCGACGCCGCCGTTTTCGGCATCCCCAACGAAGACTTTGGGGAAGAAGTCAAAGCCGTCATCGAGCCACTGCCGGGGATCAAAGCGAGCCCCGAATTGGCGCAAGAGTTAATTGCCTTTTGCGCCCAGCACCTGGCCCCCATGAAATGTCCGCGCTCTATAGACTTCACCGAGCAACTTCCCCGCCTTCCCACGGGCAAACTCTATAAGCGGGTGCTGCGCGATGCCTATTGGGTAGGCCACAAGACGCGCATCGTTTGATGCCATTTGCCTTTGCCAAGCCAATCGGGCCCTCAATGCAAGGGCCACGCTAAAGCACCAAGCAATCTTGCAGGGTGCGCGCAAAATCCTGCGCCACCCGCCCGCCTAGCAAAGTGGGTACCACGCGGCCAGCAACGGCTACCGCCAAGGGCACGCTGCCCGAGCTGGAAAACACATGCGCATCGAGCACATGTGCTTCGGGCAGACCGCACAGGGCCGGGGATGCTGCGTCCAGCACCACAAAGTCTGCGCGCTGGCCCAGGGCTATGCCGCATAAAGGCAGCGCAGTCGCAGCCTGAGCGCCTTGCAATAGGGCTTGCAACATAGTGGCCGCGCTGCTCTGCGTGGCACCGCTTTGGGCCGCCACATTGCGCTGCCCACGGGTCAGGCGTTGGCCGTATTCCAAGAGGCGCAATTCTTCATTCCACGCGCGGCTGACGTGGCTGTCCGAGCCCACCGACCATGCGCCACCCTGCGCGCAATAGCCGGTGTAGTCAAACACGCCATCGCCTAGGTTGGCTTCGGTCGTCGGGCAAATCACGATGCTGGCGCCTCTGGCGCGCACGCCATCGAGCTCGGCCTGCGTGGCATGGGTGGCATGCACCAGGTTCCAGCGACCGTGTAGCTGCGCATGATGCAAAAGCCATTCGATAGGCCGCTGGCCGGTATGCGCAACGCAGTCCTGCACTTCTTGCGGCTGCTCGGCGATGTGGATGTGTATGGGCAGTCCTTGCGCATCTGCAAACGCGCTCAGTTGCGCCAATGCTTGGGGCGTCACCGCACGCAAAGAATGCAGGGCCACGCCCAGGTTGACATGCGCCATGCCCTGCGTGGCCGTCTGTACGTCTTGCACCAAGCGGGCGATGCTGTCGGGCGTGGAGGCAAAGCGCTGCTGGTCAGGGCGCAGCCCTTGCGCTGCAAAACCCGAGCGCATATACAAAGTGGGCAAGAGCGTCAAGCCCATGCCGCTGCGCTGCGCCGCGCGCACCAAGGCCATGGACATATCCAGCGCGCTGGCCTGCGGCGCATGGGCGCTAGCGTTGTGCAGGTAGTGAAACTCGCAGACCTGCGTGTAGCCTCCAGCCAGCAACTGGGTATACAGCATGGTGGCAATGGCTTCGAGTTGCTCTGGCGTAATGCGCTGGGCCACTGCATACATGCGCTCGCGCCAGCTCCAAAAATTGTCTTGTCCATTGGATGCGCCCTGCTCGGTCAGGCCCGCGATGGCGCGTTGAAAGGCGTGACTGTGGGCGTTGACTACACCGGGCAAGACCGGCCCGTCCAGGCGCACCGCGTCACGTACCAAGTCCGGCTTGGCGTCGACGGTGATGCGCGACCAGTGACCGCTGGTGTCCACTTCCATCAGCACCTCTTTGGCCCATGCGCCCTGCACCCAGGCCTGGCTTGCGAAATACCGGTTCGTCTTAGTGGCCATGGCCAGCTCCCGCGTACAAAGCAGCGCCCGCATCCAGCGCCGCTTGCAGCATGGCGCGCAGTGTGGGTTGCACGTGCGCAGCCAAGGCCGCGTCGTACGCAAAAGGCGCCGCCTCTTGCATGTATAGGTTTTGGCACATTTCTAATTGCACGGCATGCACATACTGATCGGGCCGGCCATAGTGGCGGGTGATGTAGCCGCCTTTGAAGCGGCCATTGAGTACATGGCTGAACTTCGCTGAATCGGAGCAAAGCGCCATCACCGCTTGCGCAATCACAGGGTGCGCGCTATCGCCACTGGCCGTGCCGATATTGAGCGCAGGCAGCGTGCCTTCAAACAACCAAGGAATAGCCGAGCGGATGCTGTGCGCGTCCCACAAGAGTGCATAGCCGTGTACTTGCACCAAGCGCCGCAATTCAGCGGCCAGCGCGTCGTGGTAGGGCTGCCAATAGTCGCTACGCCTTTGCGCTCGTGCAGCAGCATCGGGCGCGCAGCCTGGTTGGTACAAAGCGTCGCCGGTAAAGAAGCGCGTGGGGCAAAGCTCGGTATTGGATGCGCCCGGGTACATGGGCGCATCATCCGGCGGGCGGTTCAGGTCGATCACATAGCGGCTGAGCTGCGGCTGCAAAACGCTGGCACCCATCGCGGGCAAGAAGTCGTATAGCTGCGCCAGATGCCAATCGGTGTCCTCTACTTGCAAGGCGCGTGCGCTATAGCCTGCTTGCAAGTGCGTTGGTATCTGCGTGCCGATGTGCGGCATGCTCACCAGCAGCGGCACGGAGCCTTGTGTCAGCGTACATACCGCGCTGCTCGCGTGGGTCTGGCTCATCGCAAAGTTCCTTTGAAAACGCTGGCGCGCAGCGGGTTGCCACCGATGGCGTAAGCCAGCGCGGCAGGATGCGCAACATCCCACAACACAAAGTCAGCCCGCATGCCGGGCGCCAGCACGCCCCGGTCAAGCAACCCCAAGGCCTGCGCCGCATGGCGCGTGACGCCCGCCAAGGCTTCTTCGGGTGTAAACCGAAACAGCGTGCAGGCCATGTTTAGCATGAGCAGCAGCGAAGTACAAGGCGAACTGCCAGGGTTGCAGTCCGTGGACAGCGCCATGGGCACTTGGTGTTGGCGAAGCATGTCTATCGGCGGCAGCTTGGTTTCGCGCAAAAAATAAAAAGCGCCGGGTAACAACACCGCCACCGTACCCGCTTGCGCCATCGCGGCTGCGCCCTCTGCGGACAACCATTCCAAATGGTCACAACTGAGTGCGCCATAACGCGCGGCCAACTGCGCGCCGCCGCTATCGCTCAATTGCTCGGCATGCAGCTTGACCGGCAGGCCCAGCGCGCGCGCCGCATCAAACACGCGCGCAGTTTGCGCTGGGCTAAAACCAATGCGCTCGCAAAACGCGTCCACCGCATCGACCAGGCCTTCTGCATGCAGGCTATGCAGCATAGGCAGCAAGCTGTCCACATAGGCATCGCTCTGGCCCGCAAACTCGGGTGGCACCGCGTGCGCCCCCAAAAAAGTAGTGCGCACATCGACCGCATAGTTGCGGCCCAGGCTGCGCGCCACTTGCAGGCATTTGCGCTCATGCTCCACAGCCAGGCCATAGCCGGATTTGATTTCTATCGTCGTCACGCCCTCGGCCATCAGAGCGCGCAAGCGCGTGGCGCTGCTGCGCTCCAACTCGGTCACGCTGGCCTCGCGCGTGGCACGCACGGTGGACGCGATACCGCCGCCTTGGCGGGCAATGGCTTCGTAGCTGACGCCCTGCAAGCGCTGCTCAAACTCGGCAGCGCGGTCCCCGCCATAGACCAGATGCGTGTGGCAATCGATCAAGCCCGGAGTCATCAAAGCGCCTGCACAGTCATGCTCGGCGCTGCATTGCGCCTTCAGCTCTTGCGGCAATGCTTTGCGTGGCCCGATCCAACGAATCGCTTCACCCTCGGTCACTAAAGCCGCATCCGGCACCAGCCCATAAGCCTGCGCAGCGCCCGTTTGCAGGGTGGCGGCGTCGCAGTGCGTCCAAAGGCTTAAAGACATGGCGCTATCTCCATATAAAGCGCATCGGCGCTGTCGATGTGCAAACCTTGCACAGGTGCTGCAGATGTCCAGGCTAGGGTTTGCGCGGGCACGGGCCAAACGCTATCTGCATCGCGCAACACCGCGCCGGATGCACCCGTCCAAATCGCACGCGCCACCCCTTGCTGCGCGGTCACCGCTACAGTGCCACGCACCCGCTGCATCTGGGCGCGCGCATAAGCACTGCGCACCATCAAATTAAAGTCTTGCGTTGGCCCCTTGATCAAGGTGCAATCCACCGGCAGCGCGCCATCAAAACAAAAGGCGTCGCTTTGCTGGGTCAGGCGCTGAGCATGCATAGCGCCTTCCTTTTCCAAAGCCAATTCCACCCCAGCACCGTCCAGTACGGCAAACCAACGCTGCACGCCCTCAAACACCGAAAAAGGCCCATCGGCATCCACTTGCGCCACCGAAATCCGCCAATGCCAATCAGGCACGCCCGGCGGCCAGGCCAACAATTCGCGTGTGGTGCCGCCACCGTTTTTCCAGGGCAGGGGCGCAGCGTCAGCCAAGGCCATGTGCTGCCAGTTCATAACTGAAAATTGCCTTGCAGGTTGTAGCGCATGCCCGGATAGACCAGTCGCCCCTGGCTGGCTACATGCGCGCCGCTGATGGTGCAGCGGGTTATGACCAGGCAAGGCTCGCTGGCTTTGATGCCCAAGGCCTTGGCCTCTTGTTTGGTGGGCAATGCGGCCTCGATGGAATAGCGCGCCTCACTCAGTGGCGCGCATTGAAACAGGTATTGCGTAGGCGTGGTGGTCTGAAAATCTACTTGCAAATAATCGGGTGCGGCGGCAGGGTTGACATGGCGGTCTTCGAGCTGAATCGGCACGCCGTCTTCGTAATGCACCATCACCGAATGAAACACCTTAGCCCCACTGCGCACGCGCAGCGCCTGGGCCAGAGCCGCATCGGCACTGACAATTTCCAGGGTCAACACCACGCAGCTATGGCGGTGGCCGCGCTCTAACACCTCTTCTTGAATATCGCGCACCGCCAGCGTGCTGCTAATACGGTGCCATTGCGCCACCACCGTGCCCGAACCGCGAATGCGCGTGAGCAATCCTTCGGCGGCCAGCTCGGTCATGGCGCGGTTCACCGTCATGCGGCTCAGGCCAAACTGCTGTTGCAGCACCGCTTCGCTGGGCACGGCGTCGCCGGGGCGCAAATGCCCGCGGTTGATTTGCGCTTTGATAAAGGCTTTGACCTGCTCGTAGGCTGGCAATGGGGGATGGAGCATGTGCGGATTATGGAAGGCGGTACGTGAACTGGGGAGCCCGCGAACAAGCTCAGGGTTTTCCCCCTATTGTGCAAGTTGTATAGACAACTACACTATCCTGACAAACCCTTAAGTGCGCTTTGCAGGAAACCCAAGCACCATGAATGCATCGATCCCCCAGGCCGCTCTGGCCCCCTTCGCCAACGCCCAAGCCCGCCCGGTGCGCGCCCCGCGTGGCCCGACCCTTAGCTGCGCCAACTGGCAAATCGAAGCGGCCTACCGCATGATCCAAAACAACCTGGACCCGGAAGTGGCCGAAAACCCGGACCAGCTGGTGGTCTATGGCGGCATCGGCAAAGCGGCGCGCAACTGGGCCTGTTTTGAAGGCATCCTGGACAGCCTACGCAAACTCAAAGAAGACGAAACCCTGCTAGTGCAAAGCGGCAAACCGGTAGGCGTATTCCGCACGCACCAAGACGCGCCACGCGTGCTGCTGGCCAATTCCAACCTGGTGCCGCAATGGGCCAACTGGGAACATTTCAACCAACTGGACCGCGCCGGCCTGATGATGTACGGCCAAATGACCGCTGGTAGCTGGATTTACATCGGCTCGCAAGGCATTGTGCAAGGCACTTACGAAACCTTTGTGGAAGCCGGGCGCCAGCACTTTGGCGGCTCGCTGGCCGGGCGCTGGGTGCTCACCGCCGGTTTGGGCGGCATGGGCGGCGCGCAACCGCTGGCCGCGACTTTTGCCGGGGCCTGTTCGCTCAATATCGAGTGCCAGCAAAGCAGCATCGACTTTCGCCTGCGCACCCGCTACCTGGACAAGCAGGCCGCCACGCTGGACGAGGCGCTGCAACTGATCGCCCACCACACCGCGCGCAAAGACGCGGTGTCCATCGGCCTGTGCGGCAACGCGGCAGAGCTGATTCCCGAACTGGTACGCCGTGCCCAAGCGGGCGGGCCGCGCCCGGACATCGTGACCGACCAGACCTCGGCGCACGACATCATCA
>JBBAPY010000142.1:0-8102 GCA_040400635.1 Rhodoferax sp. | reverse complement strand
TGCAGCCAGCGGGCGGACTCCATGATCATGCGCAACCCCTGGGTGCGCTCTTCGAAACTGACGGTTTCTACACCATCGGCTGCGCTTTTGGCAAAGCCTTTGACATCGCCGCCAGCGCAAAAAGCATCGCCTGTTCCGGTCAGCACCACCAGGCGCACACTGCGGTCGGCGGCCAGTCGGGCCAGGCTGCGCTCTAGGTCCATCAGCATAGGCCGCGTCATCGCGTTACGCGCTTCGGGCCGGTTCATGGTCAGGGTGGCGATGCCGCCTTCAATGTGTTCCAGTAAATCTTGGCTCATGGGCTTCCTTGGGCTGGGTTAAGTAACAGTTTTGCTGTGGTTTTTTGCTGGCAAGCTATGCGGCGCTTAGGCCGCCAGCAAGGCGGCTTTGGCCTCGTGGTATTCGCGCTGAAAGCGCGCCACCATTTCTGCAGCGGGCATCACTTCGCGGATGGCGCCTATGCCCTGGCCACAGCCCCAGATGTCTTTCCACGCCTTTGCGGCATTGGCACCTTCGCCACTGGCAAAGTTCATTTTGCTGGGGTCGCTTTCAGGCAAATGGTCGGGGTCCATACCGGCGTTGCGGATGCTGCCTTTGAGGTAGTTGCCGTGGATGCCGGTGTAGAAGTTGCTATAGACAATGTCGTCCGAATTGGACTCGGTAATCATCTGCTTGTAGCCATCGACGGCGCGTGCTTCGTCTGTCGCAATAAAGGCAGAGCCGATATAGGCCAGGTCCGCGCCCATGGCCTGGGCCGCCAAAATGGCGCCGCCCGAGGAAATAGCCCCGGACAATGCGACTGGGCCACCAAACCATTGGCGGATTTCAGCCACCATGGCAAACGGGCTTTTGACGCTGGCATGGCCGCCGGCGCCCGCGGCCACCGGTATCAGGCCGTCTGCGCCTTTTTCGATGGCCTTGTGGGCAAACACATTGTTAATCACATCATGCAGCACCACGCCGCCCCAGGCCTGCACCGCACGGTTGACGTCCTCGCGTGCACCCAGGCTGGTAATCACGATAGGCACTTTGTATTTTTCGCAGACTTGCATATCGTGGTCCAGGCGGTCATTGCTTTTGTGCACGATCTGGTTGATGGCATAAGGCGCCGAGGGCGACTCCGGGTGGGCCTTGTCATGGGCAGCTAGCGCCTCGGTGATTTCAGCCAACCATTCGTCTAGCTGGGCAGCAGGGCGCGCGTTAAGGGCCGGCATGGAACCCACCACGCCGGCCTTGCACTGGGCGATGACCAGTTTGGGGTTGCTGATGATGAACAGCGGCGAGGCAATCACCGGGAAGCGTAATTTTTGGAGTACGGGCGGGAGGTAGCGGGCGGGAGCGGTCATGGGGTCGGGTAAATACGTTGGGGGTGAAGAATTCTCCGATAGCATACGACAGGCCACGAGCGTGCAATCTCGCCAAGGCGACAGCCAGCACTGGCTATTGGTTGGGGTTAAACCAGCGTTTACTCGCTGGGGTGCACCTCGTGGTAGCCTTTGGGCATCGATTTTGACAACCTTGTGAAGTATGCGGCTTATAGATTGGCGATTCATCGCATTGGCAATGGCTTGTGCAATCCCACTCGGTGCCGGTGCGGCCCTGGGCGAGGCGCCGTTTGCTGCCGGTGCCTCGGCTGCAGTAGATGCACGGGTCGCGCGCTACCAGCCTGTGCAAATGGCGCAGGGCGGCTATCGGGTGTTTGCGCTGGAGCTCAATAACGCAACCGTAGTTCAAGAATTTGTGGATGCTGGCGGCCAGGTTTTTGCCCTGCGCTGGAGCGGCCCGGATCTGCCGGACATGGGTATGCTGCTGGGGCCTTACCTGCCGGTATTTAAAGCTTCGGTGCAAGCGGCCAGGCAAGCGGGCAAGCGCGGTGGGCCGGTCATGGTGCAATCGGGCGGCATGGTCCTGGTTTCCACGGGTGTCATGGGTGCGTTTCAGGGCTACGCCTATTTGACGGTACGAATTCCGCCTGGCGTGGACATTCAGACCTTATTGAAATAATCCGAGCTCCATGACGCGTTTTTTTGTGCCGCTGGCGCTGTTGCTAACTTTGGTGGCCTGCGGTGGCGGGTCCTCCAATAATCCAATGACGGACCCCGTTAACGCCAGCAATCTGGCGGCTGCCAGTAACAGCAATGTCGCGGACGTCCTGGTGGATAGTGGCCCCGACGGTAACGGTGTGAACCGGCCCTACGCTAGCGTAACGATCTGCAAGCCTGGCGTTGCGACGCTGTGCAAAACCATAGACCATGTGCTGGTTGATACCGGTTCAGTAGGCTTGCGGCTTCTGGCCAGTGAGGTGCCGACACAATTGCAATTGGGCTCTGCCACAAGTACCAGCGGGAACGTGCTGCTGGGATGCGCCAATTTCCTGGACGGATCTTTTGCCTGGGGCCCGCTGGTGCTGGCGGATGTGAAACTTGGCGGATTGACGGCAGCCAGTACCACGGTTCAATTGGTCGGGCACTCAGACTACGACCGATTCCAAGGCCAATGCTCGGCCTCAGGTGATCCCATCATTACCGCCAGCGCACTGGGTGCTAAGGGCATTTTGGGCGTGGGCCTAAGCAAACAGGACTGCGGCAGTGCCTGCGCAGTGCAGGGGCGCCGCAGCGCGCAAAACGGGAAATATTTCAGCTGCACCAACGCTGCCTGTACCAGCGTCACGGGCACCACTTTGGCGACCGACAAGCAGTTACAACAGGTGGTGGCGCGTTTCCCCCCCCCGGATAACAATGGCTTTGCTATTCAAATGAACAGCGTGCCAAGCGCAGGTGCCGCCACCGCAACGGGGAAAATGATCTTTGGTCTTGGAACGCGTAGTAATAACCAGTTTCCAACGCTACAGGTTTTGGCGACCACCAGTCAGGGCTATCTTTCTGGGGGCCTCAGCAGCAACAGCGCTTTGGCCGGAGGCGTTTTTTCAAGTACGTTTCTGGATACGGGCTCTAACGGGATTTTTTTCGACTCGTATTTGCCCAATTGCGTTTACCCCAACGACAGCGGCTTTTATTGCCCGATTTCGGATGTGGTTTTCAATGTCGCGCTTGGCGGCGCCGTGGCAGGAGCAGGGCAGGCAAGGGCGGGTTTTACGCTTGCCAATGCCGCCGCTCTTTTTTTGCAAAAAGGCAATGCTGCGCTGCCGACCTTGGGCGGCTCTCTTAACGCCCAGGGCTATTTAGACTTGGGCCTGCCATTTTTTTATGGCAAAACCGTGGTCATTGGCATTGAAGGTATGAGCGCAACGGGTGTCGGTAGCAGCCCGGCGACCGGGCCGTTTTTTGCTTTTTAGCGCCAAGCGCTCAGCCCGCTCTGGCCAACGCTAACGCCGCTTCTTTCACTAGCGCGGGGCCTTGGTAAATCAGGCCGGTGTAGATCTGCACCAAGTCCGCCCCGGCCTGCCGCTTGTCCAAGGCATCCTGCGCGCAGAGGATGCCGCCTACGCCGATGATGGGGTAGTGCGGCCCCAGTGCGGCGCGCAATTGTCGGATGATCGCATTACTGGCCTCACGCACCGGCGCGCCGGACAAGCCGCCCGCTTCATCTCCATGTGGCAGGCCACGTACTGCATCGCGGCTGAGTGTGGTGTTGGTGGCAATGACGCCGTCGATGCCATGGCGCAGCAGAGTGGCGGCGATCACGCTGATTTGTTCCGGCGTCAGGTCCGGTGCAATTTTCAAAAAGATGGGTGTGCGCTTGGGCAGTTGGTTCCCCGCATCGTCAAATACCGCGTGGTGCTGGGCCAGTTCTTCGCGGCGTTGGGCGATAGCAGAGAGCAGGGCATCAAGCGCCGCATCGCTTTGCAAATCACGCAGGTTTTTGGTGTTCGGGCTGGAAATGTTGACGGCCACGTAGTCTGCATGCCCATACACGCCGTCCAGGCAAGCCAGGTAATCGTCAGTGGCGCGTTCTAGGGGTGTGGCTGCGTTTTTGCCGATATTGAGCCCGAGCAATAGCCCAGGGTGGCGCGCACGGCGTAGCTTGGAGGCCTGCACATTAGCGATAAAGGCCGCCAAGCCACCATTATTAAAGCCCATGCGGTTGATCAGGGCCTTCGCATCAGGTAAGCGGAACATGCGCGGCTTGGGGTTGCCGCTTTGCGCCAGTGGAGTGACCGTGCCCACCTCCACAAAGCCAAAGCCCATGGCGCCGAGCGCGTCTATGCAGCGGGCATTTTTATCCAGGCCTGCGGCCAGGCCCACGCGGTTGGGAAAGCGCAGCCCTGCGATAGTGACCGGGTCTGCCACCTGCGCCTGGGCATAGGCCAGTTGCAGCGCTGTGCCCTGGGTGCTTGCCAGGGCTTGCAGGGTGAAGTCGTGCGCGGCCTCGGCGTCCATGCCAAATAAAAAGGGGCGTACCAGGCCGTAGGGCACCAGAGACATCGGATAATTCCTGTTGATATTTATTACACCAGTGCACATTGTCCCCTATGGTTTCTATGTTCAATTCCCCCACCCCTGCAAGCCCCAGCCCCCGCGCCTTGACGCAGGACGAACTCAAAACCCTGGTCGGGCAGGCCGCCTTGGACTATGTGGTGCGCGGGCAATGGGTGGGTGTGGGCACCGGCTCCACGGTGAATAAATTTATCGACGCCTTGGGCAGTATCCGCCACGAGATCGCGGGCGCAGTCTCCAGCTCGGTCGCCAGCACCGAGCGCTTGCGCGCCCTGGGCATCGAGGTACGTGATGCCAACACGATCGAGCGACTTGCGGTGTATATCGATGGCGCCGATGAAATTGACGGCAAGGGCTACATGGTCAAGGGCGGCGGTGCAGCGCTGACGCGGGAAAAAATCGTGGCTGCGCAATCCGACCGATTCGTCTGCATCGCCGATGCATCCAAGCGGGTGTCGGTGTTAGGCAAGTTTCCTTTGCCGGTGGAAGTGATCCCCATGGCCAGCGCGCGCATCATGCGTCAGTTTGCGGCCATCGGTGGCCGCGCTGCCATCCGCATGGCTGGGGATAAGCCCTTGGTGACGGACAACGGCCAATATTTACTCGACGTGCAGGGCTTGTCGATCAGCGACCCCTTAGCCTTTGAGGCTGAGGTCAGCCAGTGGCCCGGTGTGGTGACCGTGGGCGTATTTGCTTTTCAGCGGGCGCACATTTGTTTGCTGGCTACTGCCGCGGGCGTTCAAACACTGCGCTTCGATTAAGCGGGAATCTGGCTGCATCGCGCAGCTTAGCGCCGTGCCGTGTGCTTTAGTGCGCTAGCGGCCTTAGACCTTGACGTTGGCAAAGGTGGCGTGCTTGTGCAGATTCATGGCGACTACCACGCGTTTGCCTTCGGTGGCCGGTACTTCGTGTGTCAAGATGCCCGGAAACATCACCAGCATATTGGGTTTGATTTGCAGCGGGTATTTGCCTGCAAACACAATGGGGGCACTGTTTTCGTGCGATTCCAGGTAGATCGAGCAACTGAAATCCGAGGGGAAATGGTTGTGCGGGATGGTGTAACTGGCCTGTTCGTAAATAATTCCCCAGCACTCGCTGACAATCATTTCCATGTTCAGCGCATCCAAATCAGCGGAAAGCAATTTGCTGGCTTCTTTGCTCACTTGCAACACCACTTGCATCAGCGGTCCGAATTTATCGGTCAGCAAATGGCTGCGCCAGGGGCTCATGTACGTAGCCTTGACATTGGAGGTAGGCGAGAGCGGGTGCGTTTCGCGTAATTCTTCAATAGCCATGCGCGCCAATTGCAAGTGCGCTTGCAAAGGCGACAGGTCCGCCACAAACACCGGTATGTCGGCATGGGCCATGAAGGGCTGAACAGGAATCATGTCAAAAAAACCTCGGCATTACGTTGAGTCAGCAACTTGATCGTGCTTATTGGATACCCCCTGCGTGCGCTGTTTGCCTGAGCTAATTGGCTTGTATCCGCAAGCAAGCCATTTGCGCTTATGACAAGAACGGGGCGATTTTAGGCGTATCGGCGGCGCCCGCCGGGGCTAAGCGCTTTTGCGTTTTGGCGGTGGTTTGACCTGCGTCAAGGTCAATGCCTTTTTTTGACAATGGCCCTGCCTACCGGATTCTTTACGCTGCACGCATGCGCAGTGGAAAAAAAGCGGCCCCAATGGGGCCGCGTGCTAGCGATTAACGCTTGAGGGCTTATTTCTTGGGGGCGCGTCCACCGCTCTTGATGCACTCGTCCAGGGTTTTGAATGCCGTGAAGTTCTTGGTTTGCTTATAACCGGGGCTGGTTTTGTCGTGGCAAACGCCCGCATTGGATTTCTTGACCTCAGGCTCAGCTTCGGTTTTTGCCGCGCTGGCAGCGGGCGCGGCCGCTGGTGCGGCTTTGGCAGCAGGCGCGCTGGCCGCAGGGGCTGCGACTTTGGCAGTACCCGATGCAGCAGCATTTGTTTGGGCTTGGACGCTTAGTCCCGCGAGCGCGAATAAGGCAGCGATCAAAGTAGTTTTCAACATGGTTTCATTTCCGATGCATGGCGAAGTTGCCATGATTCCTTAACGTGCGATACACGCTTGGGTTGACCTGGTACACAGCTTTACCACGGCGACACACAATGGCCGCCTGGCTCCTCAAAGGCATAGCACGCTGCAAAACATGCCATCGGCCTCGGGCGAATTGGCATACAGGCAATCCGCGTCCAAGGCCAATATGTCCAGCAGACCTGCTGCTTGCAACTGTGCCAGCTTGTCCTTAAATCCAAAGCTTTCCCATACTTCGAGCTTGACCGTAAAGGCAAAAGCTGCGCCTGCGGCGAGTACGCGCACGATTTCATCCAGGCAGTGGGCGCGCACATGGCCGCTGGTAAAAGTTCCGCAGCAGATTGCGCCTTGGTAAGCGCCATCCGCCCAGGGTAGGGGGGCATTCAGGTCGGCGCAGACCAGCGCGCGATAGCCACCTTGCTCCCGCGCAACGGCCATCATTTCGGGCGAAATGTCGATGCCGTCGATTACGCTAAAGCCGCGCGCGGCCAGCGCACGCCCGGCCAGGCCGGTGCCACAGCCTATGTCCAGTACCGCACCGTCCCGCCCAGGCATCAAGGCGGCCAAGCGGTCGGCTAGCAGCATGGGGGATTGGTACTGCAGGCCGTCTAGCATGGTGCGGTCATAGGTCTTGGCCCAATCGCGGTACAGGGCCTGGGACTCTGCCTCGCTGGCCAAGCTGTAGGCGCGGCGCAGAAGTTCGTGCTTGCTGTGTGGCAAGGCGCTGGCCGAAGGGTCGGGGTGGCTCATGGTGCGAAGGCCTTGTGGTTGCGGAAAAGGAGAATGCCCAAGCACCGATAATGCCACGCTGTCCTGTGCAGCCAGCCTCTCAATAGGCAAGCTGCCCACAGATCGGTCGGTAGCGCTTGAAAGAAAAATCACATGAAAAGACGTACGCTTTTGCAAACCACGGGTGCCCTGGCCTTGTCTGGCGCGCCGGTATGGGCCGAATCCGGCTTCCCCTCCAAGACCTTGCGCTACATCGTGCCGGTGGCGGCCGGGGGTGGCAGCGACATGGTGGGCCGCACCATTACCGAGCGTTGGGGCCGGGTGCTGAAGCAAAGTTTTGTCGTGGACAACATCGGCGGTGGCGGCGGTGTGCTGGCCTGCCAGGCCACGATGCGCGCGCCAGCGGATGGCTACACCTTGCTCCAAGGCTATGTCGCCACCCATGGCACCAGCCCGGCTACACGTACCTTGCCGTATGACGCTATCAAAGACTTCACGCCGGTGGGCATGATCGGCGGCACACCCAATGTGCTGGTGGTCAACGCCGCCTTGCCGGTGAAGAACCTGAAAGAGTTTTTGGACTACGTGAAAAAGAATCCGGGCCGCTTGAGTTATGGCTCGGCAGGACAGGGCTCACTCACCCACCTGACCATGGAGTTATTCAAACAGCAAATTGGCTCCTTCATGGTGCATATCCCCTACCGGGGCGTCGCGCCAGCGTTTACCGACCTGATTGGCGGCCAGACCCAGGCCATGTTTCCCGGCTTAGCCGCTGCCATGCCGCATATCCGCTCAGGGCGGGTGCGCCCTCTGGCGGTCACCGGCCAAAACCGCCACGCCTTGCTTAAAGATACGCCCACGCTAGACGAGTCCGGTTTTAAGGGCTTTGACGCGCAGCAGTGGTACGGCGTTGTCGGCCCT
>JBBAPY010000141.1:0-8145 GCA_040400635.1 Rhodoferax sp. | reverse complement strand
ATCCATGCTCATTTCCAGACTATGGGGCATCACCACCAAATCAAGACTGGCTGCGGGGAAAGGTAAAGCCGAAAAATCGGTAACTAGTGCTGGACCAGGCTCAAGGTTCGCTTCATCCCCCGGAACAGGCTCGGGCGGCTCCTGCACCGCCAGCCAACGGTGCGGCATACGGTTATGTGCCAAGCCCTGCAATTGGAGCATACCCAACTGCAGAGCGTGAAATCCGAACATATCCGCAACCAAGGTGTCCGCTTGTCCTTGTTCCCAAGCGAGCATATAACGCCCGGCATGGGTATGGAGCCAGTCCTGCAAATCTATAATCCTATCGCTCATGACATTGTTTTCGCTGCCCGCTCTGCCCACGCTGATTTTTTGGATGTTCCAAGACATTTCGGCCAGCCGCCTGCCAGTCCATTTTTCGCCACAAGGCGCTACTGTGCAGCAAACCGCCGCCAAGTCCGGCGCATTCTAGTCAGACCCCATTGCCCCACAACATGTGCTCCTTTACGCTTCGCGCTCTGCGTGCGCTTACCGGTTTGCTGCTCCTGGCCTGTGCAAGCGCTACGGCTGCGGCTGAAAGTCCGGCCAATTTACAAGCGCTGGACGTACAGGAAAGCAAGTCCTTGCAAGTCGCCGCGACGGCCACCCCCGCCGATTTATGGGAGCGCATACGCCGGGGCTATGGCATGCCCAACCTCGCTAGCAATCTGGTACGCGACCGAGAACAGTGGTACAGCGCACGCCCGGATTACATTTTTCGTATGACAGAGCGCTCACGCAAATACCTCTTTCATATCGTAGAAGAGCTGGAAATGCGCAATATGCCTACCGAGCTGGCCTTACTGCCATTCGTAGAAAGCGCATTTAACCCGCAGGCGGTATCCAGCGCCAAAGCCGCCGGTATGTGGCAATTTATGCCGGCGACTGGGAAAAGCTTCGAGCTCAAGCAAAACGTGTTTCGGGATGACCGGCGTGACGTGCTGGCCTCGACCCGCGCCGCACTGGACTACCTGCAAAAGCTGCATGGCATGTTTGGCGACTGGCATCTGGCGCTGGCCGCCTATAACTGGGGAGAAGGCAGTGTCGGACGCGCTATCGCCAAAAACCAGCGCCTAGGGCTGCCCACCGGCTATACCGACCTGGGCATGCCGCAAGAAACCCAGTATTACGTGCCCAAGCTGCAAGCGATTAAAAACATTGTGGACCAGCCTGAAAATTTCGGTGCGCAATTACCAGATATCGGTAACCACCCCTATTTCAAAACCGTCAGTATCGCCAATGACATCGACGTTGCCATGGCGGTCAAGCTCTCTGGCGTGCCCTTGGACGACTTCAAGTCGCTCAACCCCTCAGTGAACAAGCCCATCATCATGGCTGCGGGTACGCCACAAATTCTGCTGCCATGGGATAACGCAGATGTTTTCGAAAAAAATCTCCAGGAATTCAAAGGCCCGCGTTTGGCCAGCTGGACGGTTTGGGTAGCCCCGTCCACCGTGCGCATTGCCGAAGCGGCCAAGCAAGTGGGCATGAGCGAATCGCAATTGCGCGAGATCAACAACATACCCGCACGCATGCTTATCAAGGCAGGCTCTACGCTGCTGGTACCCCGCGCCACCAACTCGCAAAAAGATGTGAGTGAATCCGTCGCGGACCGGGGGCAAGTCACACTCACCCCGGAAATGATCAGCGTGCGCAAATCCATACGCGCGGGCAAGGCCGACACCGTGACGTCCCTGGCCAAACGCTTTAGCGTCAGCCCTGCCAATCTGGCGCAGTGGAATAAAGTCGCGGTCAGCGCAAAATTTAAGCCGGGTCAGGCCTTGGTGATTTTTGTGAACCTGCCTGCAGATTCAGCAGGCAAACTGAGCGGCAAACCTAAGCCTTCGGTCACTGCGGCACCCAAGTCCGCAGGCAAAAAGCCTGTTGCCAAGCACAAGAAGCAATAGGCGCCGGCCGCGCATAACGCGTTTTAGGCAACCACCGCTCCAGAGAAAAGAATCGCAATATTGGTGGCCAAAGCCAAGGCCCATGCCAAGCTGCGGGCATTGGCCCGATCGGCAATATAGAGGGCGACATACACCACCCGCAAGGCCACATAGATTACGGCCAGTGTATCCAGCCGTGCAGCCTCAGCACCACCATGTTGGGCCAGCGCTACAGCACCGATAAAGAAAGGAAGCGCTTCAAAAGAATTGGACTGCGCCGCATGGGCGCGGGCCCGCCAACCGGTTTGACTTGCCAACCACTGGCGTGGCATGGCATTGTCATAGCCCCCTTCGTACACCGGTTTGCCAAAGCCATTGGACTTGGCCATACCGGCGCAGACGATGGGAATAAAGGCCGCGAGCAAAACACACCAATGCAAGACGGAAAAAACAGAAGCTGTCATACAAGCATCCCTAAAAAATATTGAAAAAACAAGCCACTCAGCGCCGATCCACCAAGGCATGGGCAATCGTACCCAAGTCCACATATTCCAATTCGCTACCCACGGGCACACCACGCGCTAGCCGCGTTGGATTGAGGCCCTTGGCGCGCAAACCCTCAGCGATCACATGGGCCGTAGCCTCGCCCTCGGCGGTAAAGTTGGTCGCCAAAATCACCTCGCGCACAATGCCGTCGCAGGCGCGGGCAAACAATTTATCCAAACCCAATTCATGCGGCCCGACGCCGTCGAGCGGGCTGAGCTTGCCCATCAATACAAAGTAAAGCCCGTGGTAAGCGCCGGTGCGCTCCAGCGCAGCCTGATCGGCCGGTGTCTCCAGCACACAAAGCTGCGTGTGGTCGCGCCGGGTATCCAGGCAGGTAGCACACACCTGATCTTGGGTAAACGTATGGCAGCGCTCGCAATGGCGCACGTTTTCGCTGGCCTCTTGCAAGGCCCGCGCCAGCGCCTGCGCACCGGGCCGATCGCGTTGGAGCAAATGAAAGGCCATTCGCTGTGCCGACTTGATGCCCACGCCGGGCAGACGCCGTAAGGCCTGAATCAAGGCGTCCAGCGCGTGCGCGTCAGACATCGCGCGATGCCTCTGCTTGCAAAGTCATCACACGCTAAAACGGCAGCTTCATGCCCTGGGGCAGACCAGCAGTTATCTTGGCCATTTTTTGCTCGGAGGTTGCTTCGGCCACGCGCAAAGCTGCGTTGAAAGCGGCAGCCACCAAGTCTTCAAGCATGTCTTTGTCGTCGGCCAGCAGACTCGGGTCAATGGTGATGCGCTTGACCTCGTGCTTACAAGTCATCGTCACTTTGACCAGACCGGAACCGGATTCACCTGTGACTTCAATCTGGCCCAACTCTTCCTGGGCCTTTTTCACGTTGTCCTGCATCGCCTGGGCCTGCTTCATCAGGCCGGCAAGTTGTCCTTTATTGAACATCAAA
The DNA here is from genome assembly GCA_040400635.1 of Rhodoferax sp. Classification (GTDB taxonomy): domain Bacteria; phylum Pseudomonadota; class Gammaproteobacteria; order Burkholderiales; family Burkholderiaceae_C; genus Allorhodoferax. Next base: position 4,766 of record JBBAPY010000141.1, on the reverse strand, counting down.
ATTCCTTTTAGGTGTGCTGTAAATACGAGAAAGGTCTAGGCCATCGGTCCATGCAAAGCAACTACAGAGGTCGGATGCTACCCGGAACAATTTTCGCCCCAAAGTCACGGATCCATGTTTGGACTAAGGGGTTGCTGTGGATGATGCTCTCTGCGGCCTGCTGGCGCTCTGCGCTGGCGCTCGCATTGCGCCGCGCCGGACTATCGCTGACGCGTCCGACCTCCACCAGCAAGACGACAGCAAAGCCTGCATCCTGCAGCGCCTGGCCGAGGCGATCGCGACTTCCCGACTGGTTAAGCGACTCGCTTTCCACCCGCAAAATCCATTGGTCTTCATCGCGCCCAATCAGCTGCGACTGCAAAGCTAATTCGCGCGCCAAAGCGCTTACCGCCTGCGCCTGCACCAAAGCCTGCACGGTTTGGTGCCAAAAAGCCCCGTGCTCGCTCTCCACAAAGCCAGTTACTGCGCCAGACACATGCTGGTCCAGCCGGGTTTCTTGCTGCACCCGAATCGGAACGCCCACCACGCGGTGGGCGGCCGTGCGCTTGTCGGTTGGCTCAGCATCAAGGCCATGGTGGGCAGCCGGGTCATGGACCGCCAGCAATTGGCCCGGCGGCACCGGATCGTTGGTGGCGACTTGTGAGCTTACAAAGTGGTCCGGCCGCGATGCTTGCGCCACGGACGTATTGGCCAGTGGCGCAGACGTTTTCAGTGCTTGCCCGGGCACGGGCACGGGGCTAAGCAGCGCCTCAGGCGCCGATTTCAGACTTTTTTTTTCCGCCACCATCGCGCCAGGAGCGCTTCGCGCAGGCACAGCCCCGTCGCCAGGCTTGAAGGCAAGCAAGCGCAAGAGCACCATGGTGAGGGCCGCATATTCGTCCGGCGCTAAACCTAAGTCACCCCGCCCATGCAGGCAAATGCTATAGAGCAACTGGGTTTCATCGGCCGGCAAAAGCGCAGCCAGGCGGGCCATATCGGCCTCCTGCGGATCCGCGCTGTCGGCTGCGGCGGCCTCGCCCATGGACTGATAGACGGCCATACGGTGCAATACGCTGGCCATTTCCTCCAGCGCAGAGGCCGCATTGAGACCCTGCACCCGCAGGCTTTCGACAGTTTCCACCACCTTGCGGCCTTCGCTTTGGGCCAGCGCTTCAATCAAGGCAAATACATAAGAGCGATCCACGCTGCCCAGCATTTGCCGCACTGTGGGCTCGGACACCTGCCCGCCGCCAAATGCGATGGCTTGGTCGCTCAGGCTCAGCGCATCGCGCATGGAGCCGCGCGCTGCACGCGCCAGCAAATGCAAAGAAGGCTTGTCAAAGACCACGCTTTCAGCGGCCAGCACCTGCTCCAAATGGTCAAAAATAGTTTGCGGCGCCATAGGCCGCAAATTAAATTGCAAGCAGCGGGAAAGCACCGTCACCGGCACTTTTTGCGGATCCGTGGTTGCAAGCACAAATTTCAGGTAATCCGGCGGCTCTTCCAGCGTCTTGAGCATGGCGTTGAACGCATGCCCGGTGAGCATATGCACCTCGTCAATCATGAAAACCTTGAAGCGCCCCTGCACAGGCTTGTAGACCGCTTGCTCCAGCAGCGCCTGTACTTCATCTACGCCCCGGTTGGAAGCGGCATCTAATTCGGTGTAGTCCACAAAGCGACCGGCATCGATATCCGTGCAGGCCTGACAAACGCCGCACGGCGTGGCGGTGATGCCGCCCTGGCCGTCTGGCCCCTGGCAATTGAGCGATTTGGCCAAGATGCGGGAAACCGTGGTCTTGCCCACGCCCCGCGTCCCCGTAAAAAGATAGGCATGGTGCAGGCGCTGGGTGGAAAGCGCATTACTCAAGGCTTGCACCACATGGCCCTGGCCCACCATTTGCGCAAAATTGCGCGGTCGGTATTTGCGGGCAAGAACCAGATAAGACATAGCGGGATTCTACGGCGGCCTTGTCTGCAACCCGAGGGCAGTCACATCCAATCCGGTATATTGACAGGCATGCAACCCGGAGCCACGCCATGAATATGCCTGCACCCGCCTCCCTCTTAATGCGGGGCGACGAATACCGCGAATCGCTGCGCCGCTACCGACCACGGGTTTTTTTGGACGGCCACTTAGTTGCCTCTGTGGTGGATGAACCCGGTTTTGCGCCGGGCATGAATGCCATCGCCCTGACCTATGACTATGCGCTTAAAGCCCAATACGCCAAAGTGATGACCGCACTCCAACAAAGCAGCGGCAAAACGGTGAACCGACTCACCCATATCAACACCAGCGCCGGCGACCTGCTCAATAAGCTCGAAGCCGTGCGCTTGGTTTGTCAGGAAACGGGTTGCGCCCAGCGCTACCTCACGCATGACGCGCTCAACGCCATCGGCCAGGTGAGCGCCCGTATTGACAACGCCAAAGGCAGCACCGAGCACACCGCACGTTTTTTGAACTATGTGCACCGCGTGCAGGACCAGGACTTGACGCTGGGCGTAGCCATGACCGATGCCAAAGGCGATCGTGGCCTGCGCCCCCACCAACAGGGAAACCGCGACAGCTATGTCCATATCGTCGACTACCACGCCAAACACAACGGGCAGCATGGCATTGTGATTTCAGGCACGAAGGCCATCGTTACTGGCGCGCCTTATATGCATGAGCTGCTGGTTATGCCCTGCCGCAATATGGGGCAGGCAGATGCCGACTTTGCAGTGTGCTGCGCGGTGCCAATTGATGCACCGGGACTGACCATCATCGCCCGCCCCGCAGGCCGCCCGGGCGAACCCGAACACGGCGCACCCCTGTTCAGCAGCAAATACGGCCAGAGCACGGCGGTGTGCATGTTCGACAAGGTGTTTGTGCCCATGGACCAGGTGTTTTACGCCGGTGATTGGGAACACTCGGGCCACCTCACCTATAGCTACGCGACCCACCACCGCCACACCTGCATAGGCGCGCGTGCCGGCTTTGGCGATTTGCTCATTGGCGCGGGCGCACTCATGTGTGAGGCCAATGGCTTTGACCCTGGCCAAGAAAGCCATTTGCGCGAACAAATGGTCGAGCTCATCACCATCACCGAAAGCTTTTACGCCTGCGGCGTGGCGGCCAGCGTCTATGGCAAAGAAGACCCGTACAGCCACAGCTTTATGCCCGATGCAGTGTTTTCCAATATCGGCAAGCTGTTGCTGGCGACCAAAATTTATGACATGCACCGCATTGCGCACTATGTCAGTGGCGGCCTGATAGTCACCCTGCCCGGCCCTGACGAGGACCATAACCCCGAGACGGGTGCTAAATTGAGCGAGGTACTGCGCGCCAACCCAGACGTGCCCTACGAGCAACGAATACAAACCGCGCGCTTTATCGAGGACCTGACCGCCGGGTACCAGGGCGGCTGGTATTCGGTCATCAGCCTGCACGGGGGCGGCTCGCCTGCGGCTATGAAACAGGAGATTTACCGCAATTACCCGATTGGCTCCAAGGTGGAGTTGGTAGAACGCCTGCTCGAACGCGGAATTGCCGCCGACGGCTCTGCCGCCCCGGCCCCGCACGACCCAAACCGCGCCATCACCCAAAACCGCCAACCGGGCAAATGCTGCGATACCGGCTGCACCGTGCCGGGCACGCCCATGATGGTGGACCTGCCCACGGTCGAGGCGACCTTGCCGTCCAAACGGGTGAGCCCCAAGGCCTGACATTGAGGGCCGGGCCGGACCGCATTGCAATGCAATGCAATAGTTGAAATGCTACGGCGCAGGCCACAGGCCTAGCGACTCCATGAAAGCCTGCATCTCGGCATACATTTTTCCCAGCGCCTGCGCGCCGCCCTGGCTTTGCGCATAGAAAGTGTGGCCACCTTCGGTAAAAGTAACCAGCGCGCACTGGTTTTTCAGGGTACGCATTTCAGCGCAAAAAGCCTCGGAGTTGGCATACGGCACGGTTTTGTCTTGCACCGCATGGAACACCAAGGTAGGCGCCATGCCAGGGCTCAGGTGGTCGGTCACGGAGGCCGCCAGCGCGCGCGCCGGGCTGTCACCAAAACGGGCCGGGCCACCGTAGCCACCGGCCTTGGTGTCGGTCACCGGGCTGATCAGCATGAGCGCAGCCGGCAGGGTGCTGCGCGGCTGCTCATCAGGCCAAGGCGCGCCTTGGGTCACGGCCGTCCAGGCCGCCACATGCGCGCCGGCCGAGGAGCCCATGACAACGATTTTTTGCGGGTCGACACCCAGCTCAGCGGCATGTGCGGCGACCCATGCGAGGGCTGAGCGGCCATCGGAAATACTGGCCTCCGGCGTAGTTTGAAAGCGTTGGCGGGTGCGGTAATCGGCAGCGATGCCCACCATGCCTTGCGAGGCCGCCCAGCGCGCCCAGCCGATGGAGCGCTCGGGGGTACCCGAGCTCCAACCCCCGCCAAAAAATGCCAGCACAGCGGTACGCCGGTCTGGGGGCTGCAGTCCAGCCGGGCTGACGACATGCAAACGCAATTCCCATTCGGCTTGGGCCTTGTAGACAAAGGCCTGGGCCCCGGGCAAAGCCAGCGGTGCGACCTCGCTGGGTTCAGCAGCAAATACCAAGACCGGCCACAGGCACAGGCCTGCCAGAGCGCGCAACAGTGCTGTGGCCACGCCGCCCATGGGAGAGCAGAAAAAGAGTTGCATGAGGTAATGCCCGAAGGAGGAAAACGATTTCTCTTAATTTTCAATATCCGCGCCCAATTATGCCAAAGGCATTACAGCAATTGGAAGTTAAACGTTTACAATTTCCTGCTTCGCAACCGCCT